>SKLG01000363.1 GCA_007123335.1 Anaerolineae bacterium
CTTCCCGCGACCGCCCTTCCTCACCCATGGCATCGAGCAGCTCGCTCAACTCGGCATGGGTCTCCGCCAGGTTGAGCTGGTCGCCATACTCCTCATAGACCGCCAGAGCGTCGCGCAGATAGCGCTCCGCCACAGCCCAGCGCCCCTCCTGCCTGGCGATACCGGCATACACGCGATCCACATCGGCCAGCCCCAGATCGTATCCCACACGGGCAAAACGCTGGCTGGCCTCGACGCAGTGCTGGCGCGCCGCCGCCACATCTCCCGTGACTTTCTGCGTCACGCCTTGGCCTGCCTCGGCCAGGTGCATCTCGGCCAGGTGCAGATGCGCCACAGCCTGCTCGCGCACATCACCCACATTGAGAAAGCTCTCCAACGCCTGGCGAAAGCAGCTTGCCGCCTCGCCATGGTGGCCGAGACGCAGATGGGCATAGCCCAGATTATTGAGCGCGCGCCCCTGATCCAGCGGCAGATCAAGAGAGGCAAAGATATCGCAGGCCGCGGTGAGGGTGCGGATCGCCTCCTCATGCTCGCCCCGAGCGTCATGGAGGATGCTCAGATTGCCCAGCACGCGGGCGCGCAGCGTGGCAAGCAACGCCCCATCATCCGCCGAGCAGTCTGTAACAGCGTCAAGGGCTGACGCCAGCATCGCTTGTGCGCGCTCCCAATCTCCCCCCTCAAAGCAAAAGAACCCCATGCTCAGCAATACCTGCGCCGCATAGGGCACATCCGAGGGGTTGGCCGCGTCGTGCTCTCTAGCCCGTTCCAGGCTACGCTCCGCGATCTGGAGCGCCTCCTGCCACGAGCCGGAGCGGCATCGGACCACGGCCATATCCAGCAGCACATCCGCTTCCTTGCGCCTATCGGCCACCTCTTGAGCGATGCCCAACGCCTCTCCCAACTGGCATAAGGCCTCGGGAAGCCGCCCCATGGTAAGCAATAAACGCCCCTGTCGTCCGTGCAGGTCCAGCAACTCGTGTGGACGGGCGCTGCTGCGCACATCAGCAGCGAGATCGATGGCTCGCTGCAAATAGGCCAGCGCCTCGGCAAGGGCAAACATCGCCTCAGCCTGCGCGGCAGCCAGCCGCGTGTAGCGGTAGGCCTTGGCGACGTGTTGCGCCAGGCCATAGTGACGCGCAAGGTCATACGTCCAGCTCTCGATGGCCTCTTGGTGGGCCTCTTCGATGGCCTCAGCGATCATCCGGTGGCATTCGCGGCGCAGCCCCGGCGGCAGCTCGCCATACAATGCCTGCTGGATAACGCCATGTTGGAACACGAACGCGCCCGAACCCGCGCCCTCGCCGAGCGCCTGCACCAACCCATGATCCCGCTCCAGCCGGTGCAGGTTACGGAGCAACGTCATACGCCGCTCGCCGGTGACTATCGCGAGGATATCAATGTCGAGGCGTCGCCCCAACACGACGGCCCAGTCGAGCAGCTCTCGCGTCTCATCATCGAGCGCCTCTACCCGTCGCGCGATGAGATCCATGACGGTCCTCGGAATGGATAGCACATCCGAGACGCCGTCGTCCCCCAGCACAGGACCGCCTGGGCGATTCTCCACAAGCGCCCAGGCCTGCTCCCAAAGGTCGTCCGTCGGCTCCCAATGGTCCCCCTGCCACACCAGACGTCCCTCGTCCACCAACAGGCGCAGCATCTCTAGGAAAAAGAAGGGATTTCCCTCGGATTGGCGATATAGCAGCGCCGCCAGCGCACCCGTGTCCGCGCCAACCGGGCTCGTCCTCTCACCAGCCCACGAGCGAGGCGGCGCCAGTTCCAGTATCTGGACCAGCACCTCGGCCAGCGCATCCTCATCCAGGGACTCGAGAGTCAGTTCCTGATAAAGCCTCTCGCGGCTCATGCGGCGCAACGTCTCGCGCAGAGGGGCCGGCTCCTCCCGGATGAGCAGATCCTCCGGACGGTAGGCGCCCAGCAAGAGGATGCGATCATGGCGCACGCTCCGCGCCACATAGTGCAACAACTGCGCCGCCGTCTCGCTGGCCCATTGCAGATCGTCGATGATCAGCACCAGAGGACGCTCTTGGGATAGCAGGGCAAAGAATTGGGTCCAGAGTTCAAAGAGTTGCGCCTGAGCATCGCGCGGCGACTCTTGGGCCAGCCAGATCGCACGATTCGATGGAGCGCGGTCGGTACCCTGCTTGTGGGATGGGTCCCATCGCAGAATGGCCCTCAGATCGTCCACGATATCGCGCAGTTGCACCATATTCGGCGAGAGGGCATCGCCCATGGCAAGCCCTTCACACCCTCCCTGCTGCTCAAAGCTGCGCAACATGGCCACAAAAGGCGCATATGGGTCGGGAGCGTCTACATAGAGGCACTCACCCACCAACGCCAGGACCTGCCGCTCGCCAAGGGGAGGACGCCGAAGCATCGCCAGCGCCTCGCCGATGAGTCGCGACTTGCCCATGCCCGCCTCGCCCGCCAGCAATAGCATCCGGGGGGTGCCGTCCCCAGGAGCCGGATATCCTCCCGCAGCATGATCGAGCGGTGGCGGACCCGACGTCGCCACCGCCTCCAGAGCGGTTCGCAACGCATGCAAGACAGCTCCTCGCCCGATCAGCGCCGGCTCGCCCTCACCGGCCAAAAAACCGCTGGGGCCGCCCGGCACGCCAGAAGGCACTAGCTCTGTGGCTGTCGTCGCATCGACCGGCTGGTCCACCCGTTGCAGGGCCTCGATCAGCGCCCCTGCATCGGCGAACCGCCGCTCTGGATCCTTTTGCAGCAGCGTCTGCACCACGACATCGAGCATCGGCGGCAATGTGGGGTCGCTCTCGCGCAGCGACAGAGGCTGTTCGTGGAGGTGTTTGTAGATAATGCTGATCGGCGCGCCAGATCCCCCTTCGGCGGCGAGAAAGGGCGGCTGCCCCCGGATCATCTCATAGAGTACGGCCCCCAGGGCATACAGATCCGCGCGGCCATCGAGGGCACGCCCCAGACATTGCTCCGGCGCCAGGTAGAATACCGTCCCCATGATAGAGCCGGTGCGCGTCATCGCCGAGGCGTCCGAGAGATGCGCCAAGCCAAAATCGGTCAGCTTGACCACGCCATCGCCGGCAAAGAGGATATTCCCTGGCTTGACGTCGCGGTGCACGATGCCCCGCTGGTGAGCATAGCCCAGGGCGTCGGCCACCTGGATGGCGATCTGCACCGCCTCGCGCCAGGGCAGCGGACCGCGTTGCAGGCGCTCTTTGAGGCTGCCCCCCTCGACAAGCTCCATCACCAGATAGCGCAGGCCCGCTTCTTGAACGCTTGGGGGCGCTACTTGAAGGAGTGCGCCTGTACTGCCCATGTGGTGGACGGTGACAATATGCGGATGCGTCAGGCTCGCGAGCATCCGCCCTTCCCGCACAAAGCGGCGCACCATGTCGGCGTCGGCGCGCTCCGAGAGCACCTTGACGGCCACCTCGCGAGCATTAGGCCCACC
>SKLG01000168.1 GCA_007123335.1 Anaerolineae bacterium
AAAACCTGTCCAAGTAGCCTTTCGCTGTATACCCTCCTTTCGGAGTTGGCTAGCGGACATTCATGTCTGAGAGTATAGCAGATTCAAGTTACAATACGGTTACAAAGCAGTTACAGTCAGATATCAACTGGTTAGAAATTCTTTCATCCCAAGATTAAAGATGGTGATATGGAGCGTCATGTTGCATCAAGAAACCGGTATGCGCATATTTCCTGATTCACAGATCGAGAAAATACCAAGCAAACACTATCAAAAGCACCAAAAGCCTTTTCCATGGCAAAGCTTGCGCGCTATTCTAGCGTATGCCTGATTTCGACGGCAAATCGATGCCAACTTTTTTGGCTATGATGAACAAACTGTAACCCTATGACGCGAGATATGTCTCTGCAGAGCTGATGGAAAAGCCAGTACGTTCAACGCGGGGTCTGCCCTCGGGCATCGATAAGCTGCCACAGGCCCTCTATACTCAACTCTGGCCATTGGGTCGCAGAGAGATCTGGTGGCGGCTCTGGGACCAGTGGCGTGCGGCCCACCTGATAGTAGGCGCTGAGGAAGGCGCCCCACTGGTTCACGCCGGTGAGCTCAAAGAGCCGGTTGTTGGTATAGCTCCAGAACTCGGGGGCAGTGGCTGAGGGAGGGAAGTAGATGGAGATGCCGTGAGCACCGTCCAGCGGCCAGTTAGGTGACACCCCCTGGGCGTAAGCGGCGACAACAAAGTCTCCGTCCAGAGCGGCAATGACGGCCTGGGCCGCCTGGCGCACCTCCGCTTCGCTTGCGCCATATCCGACGACCGCATCCTGTATCTTGAGCGCAAAATCATAAAGATCCAGGTACTCATCCTCTTGGGTGATGGCGGAATAGTCGCGGGAGTCGAGCTTTTGGGTGTTGTAGCGGGCAGCGGCGATGGCCGGTCGTAGCGCATCGATATCGTTCAGCAGCGCCTGGGCCAGACCATCCAGCGCATCGGTCACTGTTTGCACATGGTGGATGTCAAACGCAGCGATGGTGCGCGCCCCCCGCGCTGCCCAGGGATGGTTGAAATAGACCTCACAGATCGTCTCGGCCAGCTCTCGCGGCGAGACCTCCCGCTCGGCGGCGGCCACATACTTGTCCTGAGCAAAGGCAGCCACGGCAAGGTTCTCCGAGGCCACCCAGTAATCGGCCAGGTCGCGGATCTCGTAGGCGTGGTCGAGCATACCCATCAGGCAGGCGTCATAGTGCAGCACGTCGATACGCCAGGCGCCATTACGCGTCGCCTGCCGCAGGGCCTGACGCAATTGCGGCACGGTGATATGGGTGGAGAAATCCCAGGCGATGCCCTGGGTAGCCCGTCCATGATCAGCAATGGCGACGTAATAATGCTCTGCGGGATAGTTATCATGGGCCCAGGTGATGAAATTGGCCAGGGTGTCGGGATGCCCGGTGTTGACGTTGCCCAGGAACCAGGTGTTTACTCCTTCCTCATATTTCCCTCCCGGCTGGACCTCATAGCGCCGAGCATAATTCGCGCCGCCCACATCGAGGAGCACCAGCACATGGGTGTTCTCAAGGGGGCCCAGGGCTTCGATGCGCTCCAGGGCGCGCTCCATGAAAAAGCCGAGACCGCTGTCGCCGGCGTAGTAGATGATGCAGGTCCACGCAGCCAGGCTCGGGTCGCGGGTAGGGGTGGGGGTAGGCGTAAGGGTCGCGGTGGCCGTGGGAGTCGCTGTGGCGGTAAATGTCGCCGTCGGTGTGTAGGTGGCTGTGAAGGTCGCCGTGGATGTTGCCGTGGCAGTAGGGCTGGGCGTCATCGTCGGTGTCGCAGTAGCGGTCGGCGTTAGGCTGGCCGTGGCGGTCGGCGTGAGCGTTGCCGTGGCAGTAGGGCTGGGCGTCATCGTCGGCGTTGGCGTGGCCGTCGCTGTCAGCGTAGCAGTAGCCGTCGGCGTGGCCGTCTCTGTAAAAGTGGGGCTAGGTGTCGGTGTAAAAGTGTTCGTCGCAGTCGCCGTCGACGTTAGCGTGGGCGTCGCTGTGGACGTGTAGGTGCTCGTCGGTGTAGGCGTGGGGCTAGGCGTCGCCATCGGCGTTGGCGTGTCCGTTGCGGTTGGTATGGGCGTCGAGGTCGCCCTTAGCCCGATGGTCGGCGTGAGGGTATGCGTCGGCGTCGTTGTGGCGGTCGCAGACGGGGTCGGGCTGGGCGTCACCGTGGCAGTGGTGCTAGGTGTAACCGTTGACGTGGGAGTTGCCGTAGACGTTACTGTGGCCGTCGCAGTTGGTGTGTGCGTATAGGTCGCTGTCGGCGTGGGCTCGGGCGTCGCGGTAGCGGTGGGCGATGGCGTCCACGTCGGCGTGTGGGTCGCGGTGTGGGTGGGCGTCGCCGTCGGCTCGGGTGTATCGGTAAGCGTCGCCGTTGGCTCGGCCGTCGCGGACGGGGTCGGTGTTCGCGTGGACGTGGGCGCCACAGTCTCGGTGGGCGGGGCAACGGGCGGTGGATAGGGCGCGGTCGCGGTGGGCGTCACCGTAACCTCAGGTTGCAAGGAGGGCGCATCGACCCGCAACGAGACGTCGTCCAGAAACATGCCGCAGATGGTGCCCACGCCATCGTTAAAGACGCCAAAGTGGAGCTTGATCGTCCAGCCAGCGTAGGCGGTCAGATCAAACTCTTGATAGAGCCATTCACCGTCGTTGCGCCGCTGCCAGAGGAGGGTATCGATCCACACCTCGCGCTCGTTGAGTATGAGCAGGTACTGTACGTCGCCGGAGAGGCTGATCTGCTGGAGGCTGCGGGCCAGCGGACGGACCGGGCGCTCCAGAGGGCCAGGCTCTCCGCTGATGGTATAGAGCCAAAAGCTCAGCGTCGCGCGCCGGGCGTCGGGGGGGATGGTCACCGTCTGGCGTGCCGGCGAGTAGCTAAAGCGGTTGTCCTGCCCCTGTACGATGCCCAGGCGCATGGCGCGCTGTCCGCTGCGCGCCCGATCGCGGGTATAAGCAGCCGGGTAGGTGGTAAAGGGCAACGCCCAATCGCCATCGCGCTCAAAGCCGCCATTGCGGATCAGGTCGGGCAGACCCGCGTGGGGCAGATCCGCGTCGGGCAGACTTGGCTCGGGCAGCGCCGGGGTGGGGCTGCCTTCGGAGACCAGGTCAGGCGGCGGCGCAGTGGGATCGGTGACGAGGGCCGGCGTCGCTGAAGCGCTGGGCGTCGCGGCGGGCGCAGGAGGCGCAACGGTGGGCGGCGGCGCGCCGTCGGGGGTGGCCGTGCGGATCTGCCAGATGGGCGGCGTCTCCACCGGCGACGGATAGTCGGGCAGGGTCAGATCCAAGAAATCGGAGCAGCCGATGAGAGCCAGCGCAGCCAGAAGCAGGATGGCGATGAGCAGCCGCGACGAGCGCCGACCATCGGCGCAGCGACGAGAGGGCATCCGCTAGAGCTCACCCAGTTC
>SKLG01000012.1 GCA_007123335.1 Anaerolineae bacterium
GCGAACTTGTTCGTGTCGCGGCTGGAGTGGCGGCCAAACAGGCGCGAGATCTCCAGCTGATCGGCGCGCAGTACCGACAGACCAAAGGCGCCCGAGGCCAAGATTAGCTCGCGGGTGTAACTCTGGGAGCCGACACAGATGAGCAAATGATCGGTGCCGATCTGCGTGGCCCAAGCCACCGCCAGGCCACCGAGCTTGTCATCGTGAGCGGCGCAGACGATGTTGACGCCATGGTTGAGCATGTCGTGTGTCAGTCGCATGAGGCCTCCTTTTGCGGGTCACGAGTCTGCACAAGACCGCCCAGAGCGTTGGGCGGTTGTGATGATTGGCGGTACTTTAAACAAATCGTCCGGCGCCGTCAACGCCGAGCCTGGGAGCGCGGCGATCAGATCGCCGCGCTCCCAGGGGGTAGAAGGGAATATGATGAAGCAACCCTATGATCTGATCCTTCGCGGCGGCACGCTTATCGACCCGGCTCAGGGGCTGCATGCCCAGCGCGACATCGCCTTTGCCGCGGGACGCGTGGCCGCCGTGGCCGAGAGCCTGGCCAACGCCGAGGCGACGGAGAACATCGATGTCTCGGGCCTGCTGGTGGCACCGGGGCTCATCGATCTGCACGTGCACGTCTTTGAGGGCGTGTCGCACTATGGCATCGCGCCCGATCCTACCTGTCTCGCTCGTGGCGTCACCACCGCCGTGGACGCCGGCTCGGCGGGGGCCGATACCTTTGACGGGTTTCGCAAATACGTCATCGAGGCCAGCGCGACGCGGCTTCTGGCTCAGCTCAATATCTCCTCTCAAGGGATGCTCTCGCCGGTCATCGGCGAGCTGGATGAGCTGAAATGGGCCGATGTAGGTCGTGCGCTGCAGACTGTGGAGCGCCATCGCGACGTGATCCTGGGCATCAAGGTACGGATGACCCGCGGCCAGGTGGTGGGCGAGGGGGTGGGCATGGCGCCGCTCTATCGCGCCCGCGAGGCCGCCGACGCGGCGGGATTGCCCATCATGGTCCATCCCCAGGGCGCCTATTGCGCATCAGTGGACGACATTCTGGCGCTGATGAAGGCCGGCGACATCCTCACCCACAGCTTTCATGGGCGAGAGCACGGCATCCTCGACGAGTATGGCCAGGTGCGCAAGGCGGTGCTTGAGGCGCGGGAGCGCGGCGTGCTCTTTGATTTGGGCCACGGCGCGGGGTCGTTCAGTTGGCGGGTGGCCGAGACGGCATTGGCGGGCGATTCAGATCGCCGCTTTCCGCCGGACACGATCTCTTCAGATCTGCATATTGCCAACGTCAACGGCCCTGTGTTCGACCTGGTCACGACGGTGAGCAAATTCTTGCATCTGGGCATGCCTCTCGACGAGGCCTTGCGCCGGGTCACCAACGTGCCTGCGCAGATCATCGGCATGGATGAGGAGATAGGAACGCTGGCCATCGGCGCCTGTGGTGACGCGGTCGTCCTCGAGCTTGAGACCGGCGAGTTCCGCTTGACCGACTGCCAGGGCGAGATGCGTATGGGCCGGCAGCGACTCACGCCGCGCTTGGTGGTGCGCGCCGGGCGCCTGTACCACGAAGAAGCGACGCCCTATCACCACCATCATCATTCCCACTGATCACATCAGAGCTGCGGGCGTCATAAAGCAGAATATAGTATTTGTGTCTATGAGGAGGATTAGCATGCAACGCCTGCTCGCTCCATTGGTTTTGGCTATTGTGCTCATCGCCCTTGGGTTGGGAGCACTCTTTTTGGCGCCCCGCCCGCAACGGCAACAAGCCACGAATACGGAACCATCCACAGAACGGATTGCTCTGCCAGCGCCCGATACGGGAACGGAACCGGACGGCGGAACCCTATCGCTGGAGCGCGCTCTCGATGAGCGTCGCTCCGAGCGCGACTATGTGGATAAACCGCTGACGCTGGCCGAGCTGGGCCAGATTCTGTGGTCTGCGCAGGGGATCACCGACGCCAGAGGATATCGCACGGCGCCATCGGCCGGCGCACTGTATCCCCTGGAGGTATATGCCGTCGTTGGGCAAGTGGACGGCCTGGATCAGGGGATTTACCATTATCGCCCCGACGATCATAGCTTGATCCGCACGGGGCTAGGGGACCGCCGCCAAGAGCTGGCCGCCGCTTCCCTTAACCAAACCTGGGTGGCCGATGGCGCCGTAACCCTGGTCATCGCCGCCGTATATGAGCGCATCACCGTCCGCTATGGCGCTCGCGGCGATCAGTATGTCCACATGGAGGTCGGCCACGCCGCGCAGAATGTCTATCTGCAAGCCACGGGGCTGGGGCTGGGCACGGTGATTATTGGCGCCTTTCACGACGAGCGGGTCAGCAACATCGTGGGATTGCCCCAGGATCACGAGCCGCTGGCCATCATGCCCGTCGGCCGGCTTCAGTAATCCGTCGTGCGAACGCCTTTCGCTGCGCCATTCCTGAGAACTATCACCACGACGAGGAGAGAACCAATGAACGTCACGCGTCATGGCACCATCATCCAGCCGCACATGGACGAGCACATGGGCAGCAACATCAACGGCCCGTCGCTGATTCGCGTGCCCGATTGGGTGGAGAACCGCCTGGGGCGCTACTATCTCTACTTTGGCGACCACCGAGGCTCCTATATCCGCATGGCTTATGCCGACGATCTGCGCGGTCCCTGGTCGATTTACACGCCCGGCGTGCTCGATCTCGCCGATTCCTTCTTTACGCACCACCTGGCCTCACCCGACGTGCACGTCGACGAGGAGCAACGTCGGTTCGTCATGTACTACCACGGTCGCCTGCCCGACGGGGGACAACGTTCGCGGGTGGCGCTCTCGACGGATGGGCTGAGCTTTGAGGCGCGGCCCGAGATTCTGGGCGGCCCCTATCTGCGCGCCTTTGACTGGCGGGGCCATCGCTACGCGCTGACCATGCCTGGGGTCTTTTACCGCTCCAGGGACGGCCTGACCGGATTCGAGCGCGGCCCTCAGCTATTCACCACCGACATGCGCCACAGCGCGGTAATCGTGCGCGATGGCGTGTTGTACGTGTTCTACACCAACGCCGGCGATTGCCCCGAGTCGATCCTGTTGGCCACGATAGACCTGGGCGCAGGGCCCGGCGCTGAGGCGTGGGAGTGCTGGCAGGCGTCAGAGCCGGTGGTCGTGCTGCAACCCGAAACGGACGACGAGGGCGCCGATTGCCCGCTGGAGCCCTCGCAGCGTGGTCCGATCAACGAGCGGGTGCGGCAGTTGCGCGATCCGGCCCTTTATGAGGAGGAGGGCCGCCTATGGCTGCTCTACAGCGTGGCCGGCGAGTCGGGCATCGCCCTGGCCGAGGTAAAGGACCTGCAACCCATCGCCGGGCGACGACAGCCGAGGCCTGAGGCACAGCAGCCGGCGTTTGTGCGCC
>SKLG01000034.1 GCA_007123335.1 Anaerolineae bacterium
GGCAAAACCCTCGGCGTTGTCGGCACGGGCAGCATCGGCGAGCACGTCATCCGCATCGCCCAAGGATTCGAGATGCAGGTCTTGGCTTATGATGTCGTCGAGCGAGACGATCTGGCCGAAGAGCTGAGCTTTGATTATGTGCCGATGGAGGAACTTCTCGCCCAATCCGATATCGTCACCCTACATGTGCCGGGCAATCCCAAAACGCGACATATGATATCAGGCCCCCAACTCGATCAGATGAAGGACGGCGCCGTGCTCATCAACACCGCCCGCGGCGATGTGATAGACATCAATGCCCTCGTCGGCGCCCTAGCTACCGGCAAACTGGCAGCAGCAGGCCTCGACGTGATGCCCGATGAGCCGAGCATTCGTGAAGAAGCGGAGCTGGTTCACTCCTTTTACGAAGAACAGCACGATCTCCGGACGTTGCTGGCCGGGCACATCCTACTGCGCATGCGCAACGTGATCATTACCCCACACAGCGCCTTTAATACGCACGAGGCGATGGGCCGCATTCTCGAAACGACCGTGGAGAACATGGAACGATTCATGGCCGGAGAGCCGCAGAACGTCATCGAGCAATAGCCTCCTCATCCTTTCTCTTCGCAATAGCTGCCAACTGCCGATTCAGTACCATCCATACTCAGCTGCCGCCTCATAGACCGCGCAGATATTCGCCGGCGGCACTTCGGGGCGCAGCGCCCAGCGCGGGGTCAGCACCAGACCCCCGCCTGGAGCCAGATCCTCGATGCGCCGGCGCACCTCAGCGCGCACCGAGGCGGGCGTGCCAAAGGTCAGCGTCTGCTGGATGTTGATAGCGCCCCAGAACGCCAGATCGGCGCCGAACTCGCGCTTGAGCCGCGCCGTGTCGCCCATCTTGGGGCACTCGACCTGCACCGGATTAAGGATATCCACGCCCACATCGATAAAGTCGGGGATCAGGTCATAGACCTCGCCGTCACAGTGCATGAACAGGCGGGCGTTGGACCGCGACCGTACATAGTCGAAAAAGGCCTTTTGCCGCGGCTTGACAAAGCGACGATAAACCTCGGGCGAGACCAGCAGGCCAGTCTGCATGCCCATGTCGTCGGTGGTGCAGATGGCCACGTCGATGCCGTCGGGTCCCAAAGCATCGAACAGCCGTTCGGCGCGGGCCAAGTCGATCTCCAGGAGCTTGTCCATCAAGGCATCGACAAAGGGGGCATTGGTGGCCAGGTCGATGAACCAGTCATCACCGCACAGGAACCAGGCGTAGGCGAAAAAGGTGCCGCCGACGCCCATCACCAGCGCATAGTCGGTCTCGGCGCGCAGGCGGCGCGCCTCTTCCACCACGGCGTCGATGCTACCGCTGGCCGGGTCGGGCCAAGGGTATTGCTCTACATCCTTTACAGTGCGCTCCCCCGCCAGCGGGTGGCCCACGGGAAAGTAGTAGTAGACGCCATACTTGCGAAAGCCCACGCCAAGGTCGTTCTCATAGTATTGATCGCTCTCTGACGTCGCTGCGCGGGGTGTGTCGCTGGCCACTTGCACGTCGCGGCTATCGAGGTCGAAATGGGTCAGCACGTCCTCGTGGGGCACGACGACGTCGGACACATCGCCGCTGTATTGCATAAGCCGTTCGGGCAGGCCCAGGTGCTGTCGCAGATTACGGTAACAGACGTCGGTCATGGTATAGGCGCCGAGAGGCACGCGATCGGGCTCGCGGTGATCGACGGCGGCGAGAAGTCGTTCACGATGGGTATAGGTCGTCATGGATAGCCCCCTTTTTGCGGACTCATAGAGCCTCGCTGAAATAGTCCTCATCGATGCGCTTGACAGTATAGGATGCAATATCGGACACGCCAACGCCAAAGTCGAGCATCAGCTCCGCCAGACGCTCGCCGTCGATCAGGACGATGCGCTTACCGACCAGGCTGGCAAAGTCGCGGGCCAGGGCAGAAAAGCTCGAGGTCGTGATCATCACCCCCTTGTTGGCGCGATGGCCCTCAAGGCTGCCGGCAAAAGCCTGCACCAACCCACGGCTCACCGTCTGGTCCCAGCGCTTGGCCTGAACATACACCACATCCAACCCCAGTCGATCCTCGCGGATCACGCCATCGATGCCGCCGTCACCGCTACGCCCAACCGCCTGCGCTGTACCCAACGCCCGCTGCCTCGCGTCGTGAGCCGCCATAGCCCATGGCCACCAGAAGGTCAAGGACGAGCTCCTCGAAAAAGGCTGGTGAGCATTCCTTGGTGCGCTGAAGCAGCTCAACGGCAAACTGCTCACGCCAGCGGTCGTAGGTGGTCGCCAACGCTTCTTCCGGGGTCTGTCCCTCATCACACGCAGGCACTGGTGGCTTTGGTGTTTCTTCCTGTCCCCCTTTCTGGAACTCGACAAACTCGGGGAATTGTCGCAGGAAGGCAATGGTGATACGCTCAGGGGGTTGCTGCAACACCTGCCGACCACGAGAGGTGATGCGAAAGCGCCCACGGCCTGTGCTCTCCAGCAGCAACGCGTGTCGCAAATAGGAGAGAGACCAAGCGACGCGGTTGTCCAGCGTCCTTTGCTTGCCGCTGGGCAACAGCTCCCGGCGCTCCTCCTCGGTCAGCGAGAACTCGGTCGCTATCGCCTCGCGCGCCTCGGCATTGGTGTGCTCCTCGCCATCCTGTGCAAAGCGCAAGAGCGGCAGCATGATAGATTGAAAGTCGGGTATGGCCATCGGAGCCTCCTTTGCTTCGTTTACCTCCTCGCTCACAGGCGAGCCAACAAGCGGGGCCACATCGCCGTAGCACGCAACTCGTCCAGCTCCGGGCTGCCGATGAGCGCCTCGCGGTCGAGCCCACCGCGTGCCAGCGCCTCCTGTAAATAGGCCAGTGTTTCTTCCTCGTAGCCCAGGGCTCCTGCGACTCGCGCCGCCCGCAGCAGTACCCAGCGATGGGCATCGCCACGGGCCACGGCTCGGCGCAACCAGTCCAGCGCCTCTTCCTGTCGCCCATCGAGCATGGCCAGGTTGCCGTTCACAGCCAGACCCCAGGTGCGATCGGCCCATATCTCATAGACGACACAGTCGGCGACCTTGATCAGGCCCGCTTTGCGCGCCGTCGCCGCAGAAGCCAGGTTGCTGGTATAGCAGTGCCAGCCGACGCGCCGTACGCCGCGCTGATACGCCTCGTCGATGAGCGCAGAAGCCATTGCTGCCCCCAGACCACGGCACCGATAGGGCTCGCAGGTCTCGATGCCGATCTCGCAGCGATCATCCAGGTTATACTCGGAGAGGCACCAACCGGCCAGCTCATCCTCATGGACCGCGCAAACGCCAAAACTGCGCGCCAGCCACTCTTCCACCGTGGGGCGCTCAGAGCACATCTCCTCGCGCAGGTCGTCAAGCCTTTTCAATCCTGAACCGAGCA
>SKLG01000130.1 GCA_007123335.1 Anaerolineae bacterium
ATACAAACAGAGTGTCCTCCAGATCCCGGCTTGGTGGTGGAACTAAAGGCCGAATGGGGGCTGGACTCTAGATTCTCGGTTGTTTACACGGGGAATCTGGAGCAACACCAAGGTATGGACCTCCTCTTGCAGAGCGCGGCCATCGTTCGGCACGAATACCCCAAGGTATTGTTCCTCATCATCGGGGGAACGCCAGCGCAAGTCGAGCACTGGCAGGCCGTGGCTAGGCAGCATAATGTCGTGGATAGCGTGAGCTTTGTGGGCACCGTCCCGCCGATGCAGGCGTTGGCCTACCTAGAGGCGGGGGATGTATTGGTCTCCCCGAGAGTGGCAGGGACCTCCATACCGCTCAAGATATACAGCTATCTACATTCTGGTAAGCCGATCATCGCCACGGACGTGCCCGCACATACCGAATTGCTGAATGACGATATCTCACTGCTCGTCGCGCCCACCGCCAAAGCGTTTGCCGACGGCATCTCCCAACTCGCCACCGACGCCGAATTGAGGCAGCGCCTTGGTAGCCAGGCACAGGCGTATGTGAAAGGACGGTTCGAATTTGCAGATTACAGGGCCAAGCTCGCCGAGATCTACTGGTTAGCCCTGGCGGCGAAAAGCCGAGTTCCTGACACTCTGGAGGAATTGGCGAGGGATATTACCGCCGAGCCCCCTATAGTGTGGGAGGTCCATCCCTTCCGCAGATCGGCGTTGCCAACGCAAAAGAGGGAGCGGATCTCCATGGACGCTTCTCGGACCCGCTAGATGTGTGGCATCTGCGGTTTCGTGGCCAAGCCCTATTGCTCTGTCGACCAGGGGTTGCTCATACGCATGACACGGCGATTGGGTCATCGTGGCCCTGATGATGAGGGCTATTATGTAGACCAATCTGTCGGGCTGGGCATGCGTCGGCTGAGCATTATCGATCTCCTGACCGGCCACCAGCCCATGACGAATGAAGATCAGACCCTTTGGCTGGTGTTCAATGGCGAGATCTATAACTTTCGCGAGTTGCGCACTCGGCTTTTGTCCAGAGGACACCATTTCAGCTCCCAGAGCGATGCCGAGGTGGTCATCCACGCCTACGAGGAGTATGGTGATCAATGCGTGGACCACTTTAACGGCATGTTTGCTTTTGCCCTCTGGGATACACCGCGTCGTCGTCTGCTTCTGGCCCGCGATCGGCTGGGTATCAAGCCGTTGTACTATTGGGCCAGCAAGGACCAACTCGTCTTTGGCTCCGAGCTCAAGGCCGTGATGACCTGTGCCGACGTACCCCGCCAGATCGACCCTATCGCACTGGACCAATTCCTGACCCTGGAGTATATCCCCTCCCCGCGCACAATCTATCAAGGGGTCAACAAGCTGCCGCCTGGGCATCGCCTTATCTTTCAGGATGGGCGGGCGAGTCTAGAGCCATACTGGGATATCTCTTTTGGTGATGGCCCGATCCGCGAGGAATGCTGTCGCGAGACGCTATGGGGTCTTCTTCAAGATGCCGTGCGGTTGCAGATGGTGAGCGATGTTCCATTAGGCGCCTTTTTGAGCGGCGGGATCGACTCTAGCACCGTGGTCGCGCTGATGCACGAGGTCACGCAGGATAGCCTACAAACTTTTTCCATCGGCTTTGGTGACGTCACCTACAATGAGCTGCCATACGCTCGGACCGTAGCAACCCGATTCGGCACCCAGCACCATGAGAAGATCCTGGAACCCGACCTGGCCGATCTGGCCGAACGCCTGGTGCGACACCTGGATGAGCCCTTGGGTGACTTTTCCATCCTTCCAACATACCTGGTGTCCGAGTTGGCCAGAGAGTCTGTAAAGGTCGTTCTGACGGGTGATGGGGGAGACGAGCTGTTTGGCGGCTATGATACGTACGTTGCGCAACAGTGGGATGGGAGGTATCGCCGATTGCCCGCGATGCTGCGCACCTGGGCACTCCCTGCGCTGATGCGCCGTGTGCCGCCGCAACCTGCCAAAAAGGGGCTGATCAACAAAGCCAAGCGCTTTGTTGAGGGGAGCGCGTTGCCGCCCTCGCTGCAACACGTCCGCTGGATGATCTTTCTCACCGGTGCCGACAAGGAGATGCTCTACACCCCATTCCTACAAGAGGCCCTCGACGGTTGCTCAACGACCTCTTTGTTCGAGAGCTACTTGCAGCGGGTGGCTCACGCGGACCCCCTTGCGCAACAACAATACGTTGACGTCAAGACCTATCTGGCGGATAACATTCTCACCAAGGTGGATCGGATGAGCATGGCCACCTCGCTGGAGGTACGGGTGCCGCTGCTGGACCATCGCATCGTCGAGTATGCGCTGAATCTTCCGCCTCATCTCAAGCTTTGCCGGGGGAGGACAAAGCAGATCCTCCGCCGAACGATGGAGAATCGCCTGCCGGACAGCGTGCTGAGGAAACCGAAACAGGGCTTTAGCATGCCGATGAAACACTGGCTGCGCAGCTCCTTGCGTCCCCTCATGCTCGATCTACTCTCGGAGGAGACGCTGCGCCGTCAGGGATATTTTGACCCGAGCACCGTCACCTGCTGGATCAGGGAGCACCTCGATGGTCGTGCCGACCACAGCCATCGACTGTGGGCGTTGATCGTCTTTGAACTGTGGCACCAACAGATGCAGAGGGAGGAATCCTGAACGCCAGGGCATCTTATCCAAACCGCGCCATGTCGGATCCATCGTTGTCGGCTGCCGTCCAGGCCTATTGGGACCGGCATATCCACGATCTGGACGTTGCTGTCAGTCCGATGGGAACGGCTGATTTCTTTCGCGAACTGGACGAGTACCGCTTTGACAAGCTGCGCTACCTGCGGCAGATCCTCGATGTTCCCACCTATCGGGGAAAACAGGTCCTTGAAGTAGGCTGTGGCCTGGGTATTGATCTGAGCTATTGGGCCCAAAGCGGCGCCCAGGTTACCGGCATAGACCTGTCGTCAACGGCCATCGAGCTGGCCCGCCTAAACCTGGCTCAACGCGGGCTGCGCGCCAGCCTGCATATCATGGACGGTGAGCGCCTGGCGTTTGAGGACAACAGTTTTGACATGGTCTATGCCCACGGCGTCCTCCAGTACACGGCCGATGCCCGACGCATGCTCGACGAGATCTACCGCGTGTTACGGCCGGGCGGTGAGGTGATCTTGGGCGTCTACAATCGTTACTCCTGGCTCAATCTGCTATCTCACCTGGCCTTTGTCGAACTAGAGCACGAGGATGCGCCGGTGCTGCGCAAGCACTCGGTGCGAGAGGTCACAGAGCTACTGGCAGCCTTTGCCGAGGTCCGCTTGGTCCTGGAACGATTCCCGGTGAGAACCCGGCTCCATCATGGCGTAAAGGGGCTGCTGTACAACGAGGTGTTTGTCCGGGGCTTTGGCCTTTTGCCCCGA
>SKLG01000055.1 GCA_007123335.1 Anaerolineae bacterium
ATCCCGGTGTTCCTTGTATGGTGCAAACTCTTGGCCTGGACGGGGCCTTCAGCGCGTAACGTGGCCGATTGCGGCGAGCGTGCGCTGAGAAGCTTCCCGCTTTAGCGGGGAGAGTCGTCACATCTCCCCTTACCGTATGGCTTGGTTCACGGCTTATTCCACGGATACCGTGGGTGTTACTTGTAGCGCCTCGATCTCGGCGCTGAATTCGTCGATCAGCCTGGGCAGCACATAGCGATCATAGGCCGTGAGCCGGGCAAATCGCACCCGTTGCGGCGCCATGCGCACCCCTGCCTCTATGGCGCTCATCTGCCCCAGAACGGTATCCAAAAGCGCTACCTTGCTGCGCCCCAGGTAGGTGCCGCGCAGGTAGTGGCAGTCGCCGTCCTCGCAGCCCACCACCAGCACGCCGTCGGCGCCCTTGGTGAGAGCCAGCAGGATCATGGACGGATCGACGCGACCGGAGCAGGGCAGATTCACCACCTGCACGCGGTCGCCGTAGCGCTCGGCCACCCGTTGTAGCTCGGCATCGGTGCGCAGGCTCCACTGGCAGACAAAGAGCAAGATGCGCGGCTCTTCGACGTCGCCGCCATCAAGGAACCCCTTTTGCTCCAGCCAACCGCCGGCGCCCATGCGCATCAACAGCTCCTGGTCAGAGAACACCTCCAGGCTCATGGCGCCTGAAGGACAGGCCGCCACGCACACGCCACAGTGCATGCAAAGATACTTGTCCACCTGCGCCACATGGCGCGTCTCGCCGTCGGCAATCGCGACGATCCTTTCCACCCGCTCGATGGCCTCGTAAGGGCAGGCGCGGGTGCACACGGCGCAGCCGGAGCACACGTCCTCGTCCACCTCGGCAAAGGGGCCGGGCGGCTCGTAACCCTCGCGGATGGCAATGGCGCGGATGGCCTTCATCACATCCGAAATGTGGATCTCTTTGGGGCACCGGTCATAGCAGGCGTCACAGGCCGAGCAGTGCCAGATCTCGGGGCTGGACAGCACGGCCTCACGCAACCCAAGCCCCGCCTTGTGCAAGACAAGGCGGGGGTTAAAGCTCGATTCATAGCGTCGCACCAGGCAGGTGGCGGCGCAGGTGCCGCATGACCAGCAGTCGAGGAGATGCTCGCCCCCAGGCTCGGCGAGAATCTCGTCGATGAATGCCTGGTCGAACTGGCGCGAACGGATCACATCGCGCTGCACGTTGGCGCTCATACCGTCACCTCCTTGGCGCGCCCTGGCTCGGTGGAGCCCACGGTCAGCTCCTCATCCAGGAACTCGGCGATGCCGGGGATGCGCTTCCAGCGCTCCAGGCGCTTCTCCAAGTCAGCGCGAGCGGCCTCGTTCTCGGCCAGGATATCGGCCTTGTCGGTGCTGTGCAGCTTGGCGCTCATCTCGGTGATGACGCGGGCATACTTTTCGCCCTCGGCGGCCGAGATCCACTCGACTCTCAAGCGGTCAGGGCTGATGCCCATCCGCTCCAGCGTGCGCGGCAGGCGCTCAAAGCGCTTGGCCGCTACCTGCTGGCCGGTGATATAGTGGCAGTCTTGCGGATGGCACCCGGAGAGCAGCACCATCCCCGCGCCCCGGCGGAACGCCTCATAGACAAAGTCCTGATCCATGCGCGCCGTGCACATGACGCGGATGCCGCGCGAGTCGGCGGGGTACTCAAAGTGGCTGGTACCCGCCGTGTCGGCCCCGGCGTAGCTGCACCAGTTGCACATAAAGGCCAGGATCTTTTCCTCGGGCTTGTCCAGCAAGAGCTCGCGAAGCTGGGCCACGATCTGCACGTCGGTAAAGTGCGCCTGCGTGACGGCATCGTGGGGACACTCGGCCACGCAGCCGCCACAGCCGTGACACTTGGCCGTGGTAACCTGTGCCGCCTGACCCTGCTCCACAATGATGGCGCCATAGGGGCACGCTCGCGCGCAGAGGCCGCACTTGCGTCCCTGAGCGCTGATACACATGTCCTCGCGGATACTGGCGACGATGGGCTCGATCTCCCAGGTATCCGACGACAGCACGCGCAGAGCGCGTGATGCCGCCGCGCTGCCCTGGGCCACGCTGGCGGGGATATCCTTCGGCCCCTGGGCCGCACCGGCCAGGAACACGCCATCGGTGGGCGAATCCACCGGCCGCAGCTTGGGGTGATACTCCATGAAAAAGCCGCCTGGGCTGCGCGAAAGGGTCAGCGTCGAGGCCACGTTCTGGGTGTCGGCGCGGGGGATCGCCGCCGCCGACAGGGTGACCATCTCGACCTCTAGCTCGATGACCTCGCCGATCTCCTTGTCCTCCGCCTCGACATACAGATGATGCGTCTCGGGGTCCTCGGTGATCTGCGAAGGTCGCCCCTGAATAAAGCGGATGCCGGACTCGCGGGCGCGGTTGTAAAACTCCTCATAGCCCTTGGCCGGTGTGCGGATGTCCATGTAAAAGATGGTCAAATCCATATCCGGATACATCTGCTTGAGCAGTATAGCGTTCTTGATGCTGTACATGCAGCAGAATCCGGAGCAATACTCGTTAAAGCGCTTGTCGCGAGAGCCCACGCACTGGACGATGGCCATGCTCTTGGGCGTCTGCCCATCTGACGGGCGGATGAGGCGACCGATGGTCGGCCCCGCCGAGTTGGCCAATCGCTCCAGCTCCATCGCCGTGATGACGTTGGGGTACTTGCCATAGCCAAATTCGGGGATCACCGTCGGGTCAAAGTTGTCGAACCCGGTAGCCACCACGATGGCGCCGATATCCAGCTCCAGACCTTCGTCTTCCTGGGCAAAATCGATGGCGTCCAGCTTGCCGCAGGCCTCGACGCACTTGTAACACTGGATACAGTTGTCCATATCGATGGCATAGATCAAGGGCACCGCCTGCCCGTGAGGCACATCGATGGCTTTGCGCGGCGAGATGTCCAACTCATAGTCGTTGGGCACCTCGATGGGGCACACCCGCGCGCAATCGCCGCAGCCGTTGCAGCGATCGGCCATCACGTAACGCGGTTTCCTGTTCACATGCACGCGGAAATTGCCGATATACCCGTCCACCTGCTCCACTTCGGAGTAGGCCAGAATCTCAACCTTGGGATGACGCGCCGCGTCAACCATTTTAGGTGCGAGTATTCAAATGGAACAGTCCATGGTGGGGAACGTCTTGTTCAACTGGGCCATCGTTCCCCCGATGGACAATTCTTTTTCCACCAAATAGGTCTTGATGCCACAGTCGGCGAGATCCAGCGCGGCGCTGATGCCGGCCACGCCGCCGCCGAGCACCATGGCCTGCTTGGTCACCGGCACGGTGATGGGCCGCAGCGGCTGGGCGTGACGGACCTTGGCCACCGCCGCCGCCACCAGCTCCTTGGCCTTTTCCAGCGCCTCCTCGGGCTCGTGGCTGTGCA
>SKLG01000379.1 GCA_007123335.1 Anaerolineae bacterium
CTGGACCAGCCGCAGCTTGTCCTCGGGAGAGGTGCGGCCAAAAACCTGCGTCGTCTTGACTGCATCCTCCAGGTCATGATCCGAGTAGTCGGCGAGGTCTCGCCCGGTGAGCACCCGCTCGGCATCGAGTCCGGCTTGTTGGGCAACAGAGGCCGCCGTCTCGGGGATGTCGCCGGTGACCATAATCGTGTGAATCCCCGAATCCGCCAGTTGCTTGACGGCGCCCTCCACCTCCGGGCGAATCGGATCGTGGATCGCGGCAGCGGCGATAAAGACGAGCTCTTGCATCTCGTCATCGGGCAGGCTTTTCTCGGCATACGCATACGCGGTGATACGCATCCCTTCTTGAGAGAACTCTTGGATGCGTTGCAGGAGCTGTTTGCGCGATGACTCGGACCATGCCTCTATGCCGTCATCGGTCAACATCCGGTCTGACCGGTCTATGATGTGCTCGGGGCGACCCGCCAAATAGGTTCGGCGCTCCTCCCCACGTCGATATTCCAGAGCGCGATAGGGTTTGCCCCGCGAGAAGCCAAGCTGATCCACCAGCTCACCCCACGTGTCCTGCGCCATTCCGTCATCCTGTACGGCCCGCTTGATCGCCAAGTCGGTAGGGTCAGAGGTGTGGTCGGGGATCGCCTGTCTCACCTCGGTCAGGAAATAATGCCTCGCTTCATCCCTGTTATCCGCTTCGCCCACCTCGATCGGTTCATCACCACCTGGGAGCAGGCTCTGGAGCACCATCTGGTTCTGAGTCATCGTCCCGGTCTTGTCGCTAAGCAGGGTCGTCACCGCACCAAGGGTCTCGGCGCCCTGCAAATGGCGCACCACGACTTGTCTGCGAGCCAGCTCCAGCGAGGCCAAGGCCAGGGCCATGGCGATGATGATCGGCGGCTGCCCTGGGACCATCAAAAAGGTCAGCGAGAGCCAGGTGAGAATCATCTCTTGGAGATCAAAGCCACGCAACAGCCCGAGGAAGGGAACGAGAAAACTCACCCCCAAAGCGACAAAGGCCAGGGTGCGGGCCAGGTCGCTCATCTCTTTTTGCAGCGGCGTGGGGCCTTTTTCGGCCTCTGCGGTGAGCGTCGCCACCTGTCCCAGCTCCGTCTTATGACCCACGGCGGTGACGAGAACCGTTCCCTGTCCATCTATCACGGTGGTGCCGGCAAAGATGGCCGTGGGACGTTCGGCCAGAGGGGCGTCGGGCGGTACCTCAGCGTCGGGCTCCTTGCGGACCGGAGCGGACTCGCCGGTGAGTGGAGCCTCGTCAACCAGCAACCCCACGGCGGAGAGCAGGCGGCCATCGGCGGCAACCTTGCTGCCGGTTTGTAGCAACAATAGGTCGCCGACCACCACCTCGCCCAAGGGGATGTCGCGCTGCTCGCCATCGCGCAGCACATCGACCTGCGGCGTCCGCATCTGACGCAACTCTGCCATAGTCCGGTCGGCCCTGGCCTCGTTGAGCAGGTGAATGCCGACGTACATGGCCACCACAAACACCATGACGCCGGCCTCAAGGAACTGCCCCAGTACAAACGATATGACGGCGATGCTGAGCAACAAGAGCATCATCGGCGACTTGACGCTCTCCCATAGCAGATGCCATAAACTGGTGGGACCGGGATCGGCCAGCTCTTGATTGCTGCCGTAGGCGGCGCGATTTTGCTCAACCTGCTCCGCGCTCAGGCCCTGCTCAGGATCAGTACCGACTTGTTGCGCCAGTTCCGAGGCGTCTAGCGACCACCAATCTTCTCTGAAGGCGCCATTGTGGTCTCCGTTCCGCTCTCTCTCTTTTGTCTGCGGCATAGATTTCCTCTTTCTAGATCAATAGGCGATTAGGGACGTGTCGCAGGGGCAACGGGAACGTAACAAGATAGACCCCCTGATGCGGGATGTCGGGTAAAGGATGATAGCGTGGGATGACGGGACGATGATGTGTAAGGGAACGGCGTCTCGGCGCCGTTCCCGGGATGCTCCGATGGGTTATTCGCCTTCTATCCAGTCCAGTACCTGCTCCGCAACCTGATCGCCGGTAAAGCCCAGCTGCTCGGCAATGACTTGATAGGGCGCCGAATCGCCAAAGTCTTCTTGCGTGATAAACAGCGCATCGCGCCCGACGATATCGGCCCAACCAAAGCGCGTGCCGGCCTCGATAACCACCTTCTTGGACGTCTCCGGGATCAAGGCTTGGCGGTAGTCGGCGTCCTGCTGCTCGAACAGCTCGCGGCACGGCATGGACACGATGCGTACGGTGTATTCCTCGACCTCAAGGGCCGCCTTGGCGGGGAAGGCCAGTTGCAGCTCAGAGCCGTTGGCGATGATCACCACGTCGGGCTCGCCTCCGCCGGTCTCGGCCACCGGGTAGCCGCCGCGGTTAAACGCCTCAAAGGAAAAGGTTCCTGGACGATCGATGCTTGGCACGCCCTGGCGAGTAAGCACAATCGCCGTGGGACCATCCTGATGCCGCAGGGCGTAGGCCCACGCCGCGGCCACTTCGGGACCATCCGCCGGGCGGATGACGGTCATGTCGGGGATAATGCGCAGCGAGGCCAGATGCTCCACCGGCTGATGAGTGGGGCCGTCCTCGCCCAAGAAGATGCTGTCGTGGGTAAAGACGTTTACCACCTGCTGCTTCATCAAGCAGGCCAGGCGGATCGGCGGCCGCATATAGTCGGCAAAGGTCAAAAAGGTGGCGGTATAGGGGATGAACCCACCATAGAGCGATATGCCATTGGCAATGGCGCCCATGGCATGTTCGCGCACCCCAAAGCGCAGGTTGCGCCCCTCAGGATGGGCCTTTTCGAATTGTGGATACTCTTCCATCCAGGTCGAAGTAGAGGGCTCCAGGTCGGCGGAACCGCCGACGACATAGGGCGCGACCTCGGCTATCCGCTGGATGACCTCGCCACTGAGCCGCCGGGTGGCGTTGGACTTGGCGGGCAGCGCGGCCAGCAACTGCTGCTCTAAATCGTCGGGCAGCTCTTTGTTCAAAGCGGCCTTCTGCCTCGCGGCGCGCTCCGGCTCGGCCTGCTCAAAGGCCTCGTAACGGCGCTGCCAATCCGCATAGTACTCTTTGAGATCCGCCACGCGATCGGCCCAGAGGTTACGCACCTCGTCCGGCACGTAAAAGGTCGGCTCCTGCGGCCAGCCCAGATTCTCTTTGGTAATCGCCGCCTCTTCGGCCCCCAATGGAGAGCCGTGGACGTCAGCAGTGTCGCTCTTGTTCGGCGAGCCATAGCCGATGGTGGTTCGGGCCAGGATCAGCGTCGGACGCTCCGTCTCGGCCTGGGCCTCTTCGATGGCCCGCGCCGCTGCCTGATGGTCGTGACCGTCGATCTCGATGGTGTGCCAGCCATAGGCGCGAAACCGCCCGGCGC
>SKLG01000585.1 GCA_007123335.1 Anaerolineae bacterium
CAAGATCCCCAGAATCTGGGGGCGATCCTGCGCACCGCCGAGGCCGTCGGCGTGCATGGCGTCATCCTCCCCGAGCGGCGCGCTGCAGCGGTGACGCCGGCGGTCAGTCGCGCCTCGGCCGGCGCTGTGGAGCATCTCCTCGTCGCCACGGTGACCAACCTTGTCCGCGCCCTGGAGACGCTCAAGGAGCGGGATGTCTGGGTCGTCGGCGTGGAGCAGCATCCTCGCGCTCAGGACTATCGTCGCGTGGATCTAAACATGCCCCTCACCCTGGTCATGGGTGGCGAGGGGCCTGGCATGCGCCGGCTGGTGGCCGAGACCTGCGATCTGCTGGTGCACCTGCCCATGCGCGGGCAGGTTGGCTCGCTGAACGTCTCGGTGGCGGCGGGGATCATCCTCTATCACGCCTGGGCAGCGCGAGGCACAGAGTAAACCCCATCATCTAGGGGCGCGAGCGTCCTCGCTCGCAGGAGCAAGAGCGAGTCAGAGACTCGCGCCCCTAGGGTGCTAGTGCAACGCGTCTAGCTGGGTGCGCATGGTGTCCAGGCGATGCTGTCGGTCCTGGGCAAAGCGCTCGATGGCGGCCAGGACATGCGGCTTGGTCAAGTGCGCCTCCTCAAGCACCTCCTCTAGCATCCCGCCGGTGCGCCAATGATCGTCCCAGTCGCTGGATAGCGCGTATTCCTCGGCCAGCGGATTGAACAACCAGTCGTGCATGAGCCAGCGCGCCTGGGTGGTGATGACCGTCGAGTCAAGACGTTCCGAGGGCGAGAGCACCTCGTGGCGATAGGCCTCGGATTGCAGCGCAAAGAGCTGCGGGCTGGTGGCGCAGACGATCTTGACGTTAAGGCCCAGGCCGTCGAGGTCGGGGAGTAGGTCGACAATGGCTGCCATGGCGCTGGTGCCTTGAACGATGATCACCCCGTTCTGAGACTGATCCGCCCGGTAGGGACGCACCACATAGGCGCCGCGTGCAGCGGCAAAGTGCGAGGGCATGCCCAGCGCGGCGCGGTCGGGGATGCGGATATCCGGCCGGGTGAGATGCAGGGCCACGATGTGCGCCTCCTGCCGCAGCGCCTCGCCTAGCAGCACCGGCACCTCGTTATACTCCCACGGGTGCAGGTTGATCACCATCCCCTTGGGAAAGAGTTGGGTGACCCCGGGTGCATAAATGCCAAAGTGAGTGCGACTGTCGTCGGCGGTCTCGGGGCCCGAGTGGCCGGCCACCCACAGCACCTTGCCCACCTTCCAGGGGCAATCCTGGGCGATCTGGCTAAAGAGACGCATCATCCCATACTTGAGATAGGAGAAGGACCCATAGGTTGAGCAGGCGCCCCAAAAGCCGTCGAATCGGCTATTCGAGTCGTCGGCCAGGTTCGTCGAAGCCACGCCCGCCATGATGCCGGCATTGGTGAACTCGGTGATCTCTTGGGGTAGCATCACGCCCTGAGCATTCTCCGTTGCCCAATAGTAGCCGAGGCCCTCTACGGTGCCACAGTCCTCGCCAAAGCCGCTAATGTTCGTCGAGCCGGCCAGGTCCGCCGAACAGGCCAAAAAGAGCGGCCGGCCGTACTCTTGGATCCCAAAGGCGTTGGCCCATGCGCCCCATTTGGCCAGGGCGCGGCGGTTAGCGATGGACGTGCCTGGCGCGACGTAAAGGTCCTCAGGATAGCGCGCATAATCAAAGAGGCGCTCGTCCTCAAACGGACTTGTTCCCGCCGGCGCCGCACTCCGGTTCGCTCTCTCTGATGTTGGCCCGCCCAGCTGCAAGGACTTGATCTCCTCAGGCACGCTGTCGCCGATGGCCACGAGCCGATCCGCCAGATAATCCACCAGGTCCTGGTCGTGGCGCAACACGTCGATGGCCGCCTGGAGATTGGCGGCAAACTCCTCGCGACGCGCAGCGGGATCGTCGGGTGCCGAGCCGTCCACATTCGCAAATCGAGCGCCGTATTTGTCGGCAAACTCTTTTCGGATCTCCCAGAAGAGGGCGCTGTCCATCGCATGGGGCGTGCCATGGGAGGCGTTGTCGTATTTGAGGTAGCCGCGTCCCTTGCGCGTCTTGAACCAGGCGGCGCTGGGCACGGTATGGGGTTCATTCACCAGCGTCAAGAGCATGCGCGTTACCGGCTCCCATTCGCTGCCCGATTCGGTGCCCAACACGCGCCACCCGTGGCAAGAGAACCACTCCGTGGGCGTGCCGTATACGGTCTGGCTGATGGCCTGGTTGTCGATGCCATAGTCGTTCCAGTCCACCAAAAAATAGAGGTTGTCGAGCTTGAGCCCCCAGGCGGAGTTGAGGGTCTCGTGGGTGGAGCCGGGGGTCAAACCGCCCTCGCCCTCCATGATAAAGACGCGCACCCCCTCGGCCCCGGCTCGCTTGAGGGCGATGGCCTGCCCGGCAGCCGCCGGCGCCCCGTGGCCCGAGGGTCCGGTGTTGGATTTGAGGAACAGGGTTTTACCCGACATCTCGGCGTGGCCCGGCAGCCCACCTCTACGGCGAAAACCGAGCAGGTCTTGCCAATAGAGCGCGCGCTCGTCGGCATGAGGGATCGCATAGCGCGCATCGCCGGTCTGCGCGTGCTTGACACGCAACGCCTCGTTGAGCGCAGCCAATGTGCAGTAGATCAGAGGTACGGTGTGCCCCGCTCCGAGGATAAAGCGATCGCCAAATCGCTTTTCAGGATGACGGATGTCCCAACGCATCGTCCCGCTCAGCAACGTCGCCAAGAGCATGTGCGCTTTGCTTCGCGATCCGCCGGGGTGGCCGCTCTGTCGGTAGTTGAGGGTGATATCGATGAGCTGATCGACCACGTCTTTGGTTTTCTCCCAGAAGGGGTAGCTCGCTGCCAACTCTTGCTGAATCTCACGGTCAAGTTCGTAATTTTCGTGCAGCATGATTCTGTCCTCCCGTCTGGTGCGATATGAATACGTGGCGCATCATTTGCGCCTGCCCCCAGTATGGACGAATCCTTACGAGAACGCAAGTGGCGCAAGGTCTAATTGCAGTGCCTCCCGAGAAGACACCTTTTACTGCATCGCATTCGCACTCGTGATGACCATCGTCAGAGTTGACACGATGGGAAGCTACCGATATCATGGTTGATTGGCAGTGCACACCGATGATCAGATCGTGGTCGATAACCAACACCTGACAGCAGACGGAGCGAGGGCATGAAGGGGTTTGTCACCAATATTCAGCGCTTTTCCATCCACGATGGCCCAGGAATTCGCACGACGGTCTTTATGAAGGGCTGTAACCTGCGCTGCTTCTGGTGCCACAACCCCGAGACGTTGGCCGCCGAGCCCGAGTTGCAGCTCTTTCTGGATCGCTGCATCGGCTGCGGCGAATGTTTTCAGCGCTGCCCGCAGCA
>SKLG01000466.1 GCA_007123335.1 Anaerolineae bacterium
CATGTTTTGTCGTGCATGACACCTCCTACTAGCAATCCATGACGCGGCACGCAGATATCAGGCCTCTGCGTCCGCCTCGGGCTGTTCCTCGTCCGCAGGCACGGCCGATTCTTCCACTGCCGAGTCAGATGTCGGCTCGCCGACGACCTCACCTTCAGCAGCCTGTTCTTCGTCCTCGGCAGTCTCGCTCTCGGCGCTCTCTGATAGCTCTGCCAGCTCTTCTTCACGCCCCGCAAAATTGGCTACAAGATGTTGGGCCGCTTTACGAACTAGCACATCGGCATAGATCAGACGCATCGTGCCATCTTTTCTCATCTCATCAATGGTTTCGTCAATCTGAGGCGAAGCTTGCATAGCCAGCCTATTGCTCAGAGCCCGTCCAACCTCACCCTGGAGTTCGGCGTCAGCGATCTCGATCCCCTCGGCTTCCGCATACTCTAAAAGGGCGAGGCGCTCGATGAGCGACTGCTCGGCAGAGGGACGCACACTATCGCGGAAGGTCTCTATCGTCTGGCCGACCATGTTCAGATAGCTCTGAAAGTTCAAGCCCATGCTCTGCAAGCGTCCCGCCTGATTCTGCATGATGCGATCGATCTCGTCCTCTAGAGCAGCCTGCGGATATTCGACGGTAACTACACTCAAGAGAGCCTCGACGGCCGCCTCCGTCTCGCGCTGTCGCCGCTCGGCCTCCAGGCGCTGGGTCAGCCTCTCCGTCAGGGCCTCGCGCAGCTCATCCAGCGTATCATAGTCGCCCGCCATCTTGGCCAGATCATCATCCACATCGGGAAGCTCGACCTCACGCACGGTGTGCAGCGTGACCTCATAGTCCACCTCGCGCCCGGCCAGCTCCTCATCCTCAAACTCCTCGGGATAGCTGAGGGTGAACTCGCGGCTCTCATCCACCGACATGCCCACCAACGCCTCGCCAAAGCCAGGAGGCATCATCTCTTCGGTGACGTTCACGGTGACGCGCTCTTGATTGACGATCTCTTCCTCGCCGGATACGCCCTTGATGTCGAGCACTGCGTGATCGTCCATCTGCAAGGGGCGCTCCACCGGCGTATACTCGGCGTGGCGTCGACGCACGGCCTCGATCTCTTCTTCAACCTGCTCGTCGGTGATGGCCACCTCGGGCTCGGGCTCGATGCTCAACTCGCTATAATCGCCCAGCTCTACGGTGGGAGCCAGCGACACGTTCACCTTGAGCACGACGGGGTCTTCCGTTTCGACCTCGATCTGTCCTTGCGAGTACGCCTCAATCTCTGCCTCTTTGAGGGCCTGGCGATATATGTCGGGCGCCATGACGTCCAACGCCTGATTCAAGATCACTTCGCGGCCAAACATGCGCTCCACCATGGCGTACGGCGCGCGACCGGGGCGAAATCCCGGCACCGGGCGCACCCTTGAGATCTGGCGCGCTGTGCGCCGCATAGCGTCCTCGATCGTCTTGGCGTCGGGCTCGATAGTCAGGACCACCTCGCGGGTGGCTACGGTTTCAGTATTTACCTTCAACGCTAGGTCCTCCACTGGAACAAATCTAGGTTAGAGGCTTGCCCGACGCATACTGGCGGCCGGTCAGGCCTCGGAAAACGCCGGCGCGGCCGACACGCCACGCCTACAGCACTATTCCCTATTATATCACAAGCCAGCAAATCGCGAAAAGCTTTCAACCTTTATGAATAGACGAATTTGATCATGGACGGATTCGCGTTTCGCCCGAGGCAAGGCACATGCACAGCAACATCCCGCGTCAAACTGCGTATTGTGTCTATGGTAGAACATACTGCAAGCATAAGGAATGGATCTTGAGACGTCGACGGGAGCTGTTCTGGGGGTTGGTGCTCATCGCTTTGGGAATCATCCTATGGATAGCCGTGGCGTTGCAGCTCAATGTGTGGCGGCTGGTGGGCCCTGCGGTGCTGATCCTTCTGGGCCTTTGGACCCTTCTGGCGAAGCCACGGCGTGGGCAGTTCCAGGAGGCCACCATCGCCATGGAGGGCGCCGAGCAGGCCCAGATTCGGCTCAAGCACGGCGCCGGCGAGCTGACTGTGAGAGCGGGAGCAGGTCCCACTTCGCTCTTGAGCGGTAGCTTTTCAGGGGGCGCCAACATCACCTCGAATCGGAGCGCCGGAGCGCTAGAGGTCGAGATCGCTCCGCCATCGGGGCGAGCGGGGATGTGGCTCCCTATCGGGTTGGGATCGCGCGGCATGGACTGGGACATCTTGTTGAATCCCGATGTGATGATGTCGCTGACGGTCGAGAGTGGGGCCTCGCGCATCGAGTTGGATCTGGAGGAGATGCAGTTGGAGGCGCTGAGCCTCCAAACTGGGGCCAGCTCGGCGCGGGTGATCCTGCCAAGTCAGGCGGGATCAAGCCGGGTAAAGATCGACTCGGGCATGGCCGCGGTGTCGGTGTGGGCGCCAGACGGCGTCGCCACGCAGATTCGCGCCGAGGGAGGATTGGCGGCCATTTCGGTGGATGAGCAGCGATTTCCGCGCCAGGGTCGAATCTATCGGTCGGTGGATTATGATACGGCGGAGAACCGGGTGGAGATGGTCATCAAGACGGGCATGGGATCCATCGACGTGCGCTGATGGCGTAACCGCGCCCCTCTTTCCCTGACGCTGCCATTATCTGTGGGCCCACCCGGATTCGAACCAGGGACCAACCGGTTATGAGCCGGCCGCTCTGCCGCTGAGCTATGGGCCCAAGCACATATAGATTCTACCACTTGACGAGAGAAGCGTCAAAAGGAACGCAGCTCACGCTTCTCTTGCAACGCAAAAAGACGCTGAATCCGACCACGATGTATCGGTATCGGGAGCAAACCATGACAGGGAGACGCCCCTCCAAAGCCTCTTCGTCCGGCCCCCAGACCTGCATCAGCCGCGTCGCCGGTCGTCAAAAAGTGGTGATCCTGCTCAACGCCGCCGGCCTGGGCACCCATAATCGCTGTCAGCAACTCATTGCCCAAGGACGGGTGACGCTGAACGGTCGGCCGATCACCGATCCCCAAACGCGCGCCGACCCCAATACCGACGTGCTGCACGTCGATCAGGGCGAGGGATTCGTCCCCGTGCCCCTCGACAATCTGTGCGTATACATCGCCCTGCACAAGCCCTACGAGGTGTTGACCAGCTTTACCGATAGCGAGGGACGCACTACCCTCGCCGATCTGGTGCCCATCCCCGATATATATGCCGCCGGTCGCCTGGACTATGACAGCGAGGGGCTGATGATCCTGACCAATGACGGCTGGCTGAACCACCGCCTGACCCATCCGCGCTTTGAGCATCCCAAGACCTATCTCGTGCAGGTGGAGCGCATCCCCGATGAGGAGGCCCTCAAGGCCTTACGGCGCGGCGTAGAGATCAAGGGGGAGCGCACCCGCCGGGCCGAGGTGGAGCTGTTGGGCGATGGCCGCTGGGGCCGGGAGGCCGGTATTCCGCCCCGCTCGACGCCGATCCGCTATCGCAAGAATGTGCCCACGGCCTGGTTACGCATCGTGCTCTATGAGGGGCGCAAACGTCAGATCCGGCACATGACCGCCGCGGTGGGCCACCCGACGCTGCGCCTCATTCGCACCGCCATCGGCCCCGTGGAGCTGGGTGATCTCACCGTCGGCGCTTGGCGCCACCTCACCCCTGAGGAGCTGCGCCAATTCGCAGAAATGTTTCGTCCCCAGCGCCCGAGGCCCTCTCGCCGTTAGGCTGCGCCCTCTTTTCGCGCGCGGCGGCCGCGTCGCCACAGCTCCCACACATGGATCAGCAGCAGCGCGGCAACAATGCCGATGACATCCACCACCCAATCAGAGAACTTGGCCCAACGCCCTGGCACAAAGCTCTGATGAATCTCATCACTGGCGGCATAGAGCGCGGCAATGATCCCGGCAGAGAGTTTGGGTCGGGCGGTTAACCACTTGGGCAAAATCCGCGGCCAAGCCGTGATCGCTCGCCAGACCAGGATAGCCAAAAAGCCAAAGGTCACCGCATGGGCGCTATAATCAAAGAGCGAGTCCGAGACCCCGACCCTGCGCCCTGGGCGGGGTAAGGAGGGCTGATCGGACAGGTAAAAGATCCAGGCCATCCAGGCGAGCATCGGCAACCAGCAGAGCACCACCATCTTGAGGATAGCGAGGGTGTTGGAGCGTGGTCGAGACTGCGTCTTGGAGCGAGCCTTTTGGCGCTCAGCATCTGCAAACAATAGCGTTCCTCCCACAGGTTCAGTCTGGATGGCGACGGCTCCACCAGTTATTAAAATAGTTCATAAAAACGAGGGCAATGAATAACGCAAGCACAAAATCCCATTGCCCGGCGATGACCAACCCAGCCATCACCAGCAGGACGACAAGATCGAGCCAAAAAATGAGCCTTGTTCCATCTTGCATAGGATTGTTTCTTGACGCAGCTATATGGAAAATCCAATGAGTGAGGAGTATAACATCGATGGCGCCCTGGTCCGAAAAGAGGGCCTGAGGGTCCTGGCCGACGGGGCGCCGGAGCTGACTTTTTGGTGATTGCAGCCATGGCCACATTGGTATATACTAGACGTAACTATGATAGGCAGAGTACAAGTTCTAGACGCTGACACCTTATTGCGACAGGTTGAGGGGCTTCATCCCGAGGCCATTGAACAGGTCCGGCGTGTCGTGGCGTATGCCATCGAGGCCCACGGCGATCAGCTTCGCGCATCGGGTGAATCCTTTATGGTTCACCCTCTGGCTGTGGCCGGGATCTTGGCCGAGTTGCATATGGACACGCCTACCATCGTCGCCGGCGTGTTGCACGACGTGGTCGAAGACACCGATATCCCCATCGAAGAGGTGCGCGAGCAGTTCGGCGACGAGGTCGCCGTGCTCGTAGAAGGCGTCAGCAAGCTACGCAAAGCCAAGCTCAAGAGCAAGGTAGAGGAGATCGACCTCGACGAAGAGCAGGCCGAGAACTTGCGCAAAATGTTCCTGGCCATGGTTGACGATATCCGCGTGGTGATCATCAAACTCGCCGACCGCCTGCACAACATGCGCACCCTGCAGTACCTGCCACCCAAAAAACAGCTCCGCAAGGCCCGTGAAACGCTGGATATCTATACTCCTCTGGCCGAGCGTCTCGGTATCTGGCAACTCAAGTGGCAGCTTGAGGATCTCTCCTTCCGTTATATCGACCCAGAAAAGTATCGGGAGATCGCCGAGCTGCTGGCGCAGCGACGCGTCGAGCGGGCCGAATATTTGGACCGGGTCATCACCGTGATCCGAGCCCAATTGGAAAAGGAGGGCATCCAGGCGCGGCTCTCCAGTCGGCCCAAGCACATCTTTAGCATCCATAAAAAGATGCAGGAAAAGTCGCGGGATTTCGGCCAGATCTATGATGTGCACGGGGTGCGCATCATCGTAGACGAGGTGCGCGATTGCTACCACGTGCTCGGCATCATCCACTCCCTCTGGCGGCCTATCCCCGGCGAGTTTGACGACTATATCGCCATGCCCAAGGACAACCTGTACCAGTCGTTGCACACCGCCGTAGTGGCGCTGGACGGCAGGCCCCTGGAGGTGCAGATACGCACCGAAGAGATGCACCAGGTTGCCGAGTATGGCGTGGCCGCGCACTGGCGCTACAAAGAGGGCGCCAAGCGAGATGAGACCCTGGAGGCCAGGGTCAACTGGCTGCGCCAGGCCTCGGACTGGCGCGAAGAAGTCGAGGACGCCCAGCAGTTCGTCGATTCGCTCAAGAGCGATGTCATCGCCGAGCGCGTCTATGTCTTTACGCCCAAGGGCGACATCATCGACCTGCCCAGCGGCGCCACGCCCATCGACTTTGCCTACGAGATTCATACCGAGATCGGCCATCGCTGCCGTGGGGCCAAGGTCGACGGCCGGCTGGTGTCGCTGGATTACCAACTGCACAACGGGGAGCAGGTCGAGATCCTGACCGTCAAAGATGGCGGCCCCAGCCGCGACTGGCTTAACCCCCAGCTCAACTATGTGGCCACCCAACGCGCGCGACAAAAGATCAGTCACTGGTTCCGGCGGCAGCAGCGCGAGCAGAACATCGCCGATGGTCGAGAGATCCTCGATCGCGAGATGCGCCGGCTGGGCATCGATCAGGAGACCTATGCCGAGATCGCCGCATTGTTCAAATACGGCAGCGTGCAGGACTTTATGGCGGCGGTGGGCTATGGGGAGATTAGCCCTTCGCAGATCGCCAGGCGCATCGACGAGGCTGCCGACAAGAGCGAGCGCCTGCGTCTCAAGGCCATCCCCGACACGCCCATCACCGACATCCAGGTCATGGGCGTTGGTGATCTATTGACCAGGATGGCGCCCTGTTGCAAGCCGGTGCCCGGCGATGCCATCGTCGGCTATACGACCCGCGGCAAGGGAGTGACGGTACATCGCGCCGATTGCTCAAACATCGTGCACCTGCAGGATGTCGAGCGCCTCATCCCGGTGTCGTGGGGCAAGCCGCAGCAGGCCTATCCCGTGCCGGTGGTGGTAGAGGGCTTTGACCGCAGCGGCTTGCTGCGCGATATCGCCTCGGCGGTAGCGGACCTCGGCCTGAGCATGAGCTCCGCCAACGTCTCCTCGAACCACGACGCCACCGCCACCATCCGCATCACCGTCGGGGTTCGCGGGGTGGGCCAGCTCTCGGCGTTGCTCAACAAGCTACAGAGCGTTCACGACGTCCTCGATGCCCGCCGGGAACGCACCGGCTGATCCAGGTGCGCTCCCGGCGTCGCCAGTCAGACGCTACCACGCGGCGGGGACCGGCGCCCTGTCCTCGGGGACCATGGACATATCCCAGTGTCGCTCGATAGGCAACACCTCGCGCTGGGCGCTGAACCAACTCTCGATGGCTTCGTATTGGGCCTGCTCCAGGGCGTACTCATCCATCACGCGATTCGGATCGCGGTCCTCAACCTTGATAATGTGATAGCCAAACATCGTCTCAACCACGTCGCTGATCTCGCCCGGCTCCAGAGCAAAAGTCGCCTCTTCGAACTCGGGGACCATGTACCCGCGCGGGAACCAGCCCAGATCGCCGCCCTCATCCTTGTTGCTGTCATCGAGTGACATTTCGATGGCCAGCGCCTCAAAAGGCTCCCCGGCGTTCAATCGTGCCAGGACCTCCTCAGCCTCTTGCTGCGTCTCCACCAGGATGTGCCGCGCATGTACCTGCTCACTGGTGGTGGGCACATCGGCCTTGAGCTGCTCCTCCAGCTTTTCGCGGAGCAGGGCGCCCTCAATGAGCTGCTCAAAATCTTGTTGCGTAAAGCCGCTGGCCTCGCTCATGGCCGTGAACCAACCTTGCGACAGCTCGACATACTGCTCGTAGGTCATGGGCGGTGTGTCGACCGCTTCCGCGCCCGCCTCATCGGCGTCGGCCGGCGTCGGCGGATTGCGCAGATAGCCAAATTGCTCCTCGATGCGTTCCTGCACCTCTTCATCGGTCACCGCAAGACCTCGCTGCCCGGCCTCGTGGCGGACGATGAGGTCATCGATGCGCTCTTCCACCACCTGGCTGGGGATGTTGGCCATCTGCATCTGGAGCTGTTGGATCTGTTGCTCAAGATATTGCACCAAAAAGGCGCTGTCCTCGCCACCCGCCGCGGCCTGCATACGCTGGCTCTCTAGATAATTAATATAATTGCGATAGTCCCAACGGCGATAGCGCACGAGCTTTTGGTACTGGTCCAAGTGCACCTTTTCGCCAGCGACGACGACCACAGGCCGACGCGGGCGCAGCACGAACTGGTCTACCACCCCCCAGCCGAGGACAATCACCACCAGCGCCAACACGGCTGCGGTACCAATGATCAGCCTCTGGTTGAGGCGTGTCTCTTTTTCGCGCCGAGAGAGTTGCTTACGATTCAATGTTACGTTCGGCATTTTCGCCATAAAGGCTCCTGACGCCTGTTGGAGCGCCGCGCAGTGGGTTGTTGCCAGAACCTGGATGCGGGGCGCAAGAAAACGAATGGTGAATCCTGAGATGAAAAAGCGAGGGCATAGGCATCTGCTCCTATACCCCCGTTTGGCGCTGTCGAGCGAACACGATGCGTGTGGGCGAGTTATTCTCGCCCGCCGCCGCCCGTCACCCGAATATGCTCTGCCGTATAGGGCAACAGAGCGATATGTCGGGCGCGCTTGATGGCCTGGGCCAACATGCGCTGGTGCTTGGCGCAGGTACCAGTCTTGCGGCGCGACAGAATACGGGCGCTCTGCGACAGGTATTGCCGGAGCAAGTTCACATCCTTATAGTCGATGCTGTCTATGCCATCGACGCAGAACTGGCAGAGACGCCTTCGATAACGGCCTCCGCCACGGGCGCTGCCGCCAAATCGACCGCGAGGCGGACGCTGGTCACGACGGTCGCCGTCGCGAGACGAGCGTCGGCTGGAGCGGCCTTCAGAGCGATCTTCTCGTTCGTTTCGATCCGCCAATGTATCAGCCTCCTTGACTTTCATTTACCGTATCGGCTTCCACATCGACGTCGGCCTCTTGGGCCTCCTCGGTGTCGCCGGATATTTCGACCTTGATGAGTAGATAGCGCAGCACATCCTCTGACAGGCGCAGAGCGCGCTCGAGCGCGTCAATGGCCTCTTGGCTCATTCGCGCATGCAAGAGAACATAGAACCCCTCAAGACGATGCCTGATGGGGTAGGCCAAGCGGCGCCTGCCCATCTCTTCCGAGTCGAGAATCTCGCCGCCGTTGGCGGTGATGGTCTCCTGGATGGCAGACACCAGGTTGCCCAGAGCCTCTTCATCAAGCTCGGACTGGACGATGTACAAAAGCTCATAGATACGCAAGAAACTGCCTCCTCCCTCTGGAGTTGCCCCGCCCATGGATTGCGTCGCAGGCAGCCTGGACGCCGGGCTGGAGCAGAAAGGTTATGGCGCAGACACAAAAAACGCGAGCCGCACAACCGTCGGCTCGGGCTCTGACCGCGCCTCCCACTAAGATACGGGCAGAGTATAACATGCAAAGGCGCTTGGGGCAAAAATGCGACGGACGGCCTTCCAGCACATCTCCCCCCTTGGCGCGCTCTAGTCTTTATGGTCTAGACGACGGCGGCCCAGAACGGGGCGTGGGCTGCTCCACCGGCTGAGTCGGAATGGCAGCCTGTGTAGGAGTCGGCGCTTGTGTGGGGATTGGCGCTTGGGTCGGGATAGGCTGCTTAGGAACCGGCGCCTGCGTGGGAGCGGGCGCTTGAGTTGGAATAGGCTGTGTGGGGATAGGTTGCGTCGGTATGAGCTGGGTAGGCACCGGCATCTGCGTAGGGACCGCTGGTTGAGTCGCGATAGGCTGCTGCGTCGGGATAGGTTGCGTCGGTATGAGCTGGGTAGGCACCGGCGCCTGCGTAGGAACCGCCGGTCGAGTCGGGATAGGTTGTGTCGGAATAGGCCACATAGGCAACGGTGCCTGCGTAGGGACCAATGATTGGGTCGGGGTAGGCGACGGTGTCGGAATAGGCGGAGTAATGGTAAGTTGAACCGGGATATCGACATGGGTCGGATTTGGTGTAACGGTATGGGTATCCAGTGGCACAAAACTGGTGGCCGTTGGGCTTGGCATGTCTGCCGGGGTGGCGCTTGGCAGGGCATCTGGCAATGGGACGGCGGTCGGCGGCATCACAGGTGTAGGTGTAAAAGCCAACGGCATCGCCGTTGGTGTCCCTCCCGGAAGCAACCCTGGCCCTGGTGCTGATGTTGGCTGTGTAGTGGCAGATGACGGAGGCGTACTCTTTATCTCATCAGATGTTGGGCGTTGGCTATCCCTCTCCAAGTGGACATTCAGCATTCTGGTTACGGCTGGTGTCGCCGAGGGGGCTGATTCGACACCGGCTAATGAGCGAGCTCGCTCCAATGGGGGTAAAGACCCTGGCCTGACCAATTCCTCTACAGAGAATTCAACGGGCTGGAAGCGGGCATACGCAGGGGGGTCAGTGACAGCCGGCTGGAACTGCACTACGCTGCCCGTCATTATCACCATCAGGATAACGGCAAACACCCATGCAGCGGCTCTAGCTTCGCGGATGCTATACCTTGGCGCTTCGCGGATGATGGGCATCGGGCGATCCGCAATAGCCCAAATACTGAGCACACTGTTGAGCGGCGCTGCCAGATACAGACATGCCTGCCACAGCAGGAGGAAGCCAAGGAAGATTCTGCCGATGTGCGGTCGAATGCCCAGGCAGGCCAGGCCTAACGCCAAGCATATCAAGCCAAGCCCGGTTTCCCATTGTGTAGCCGAGATTGCCAGAACCAGGCCAGAATTCGATTTGGACTTGGGCGTGCGCAAAAAGACACCACGTGGCTGAACAAGTCCTTGAACGCAGCCCAACGTGATGGACCAACCAAGCGAGAAAAAGTTCGTCATGGCCCACAGAGCCGCCCCCCAGGAAAGGCCGAGGGCATGAAGCAGAACCCATAGAAAGCGCCATAAACTCATACCTAGAAACATTGCGGGCATGACCATTAATGGCCCATGGAGTGGCCTGATCATCTGCCCGATTCCAGTTAGACTCAGGAGTGCACTCAGGGTCAAAAAGACGGTAAAGACGAGGGTTATAGGCTCGTTTAACCACTGAAGCCCGCCCACGAGGTAATAATAGCGCTGTGCGGCCGTGAAGCGATTTTGCGGGTCTACCCTGCGGGCCCAGGGCATAAGCGATTCCCAGTGTTTCTTGAGGATCTGAATGCCGCCAAAGCACCAGCGGAAACGCTGTTTCTTAAGCCCCTCAAAGGTAAATGGCATGAGCCCGCGCCCATACGTGCGATTGATATACACGGATTTGTATCCGAGCTTTAGAATCCGCAGGCTGGCCTCAGCATCCTCCGTAATGCACCACTCATCCCACCCTCCGATCTCTTGCAGTGCGGACTTGCGAATGAGGCCCATCGTTCCGCCGAAAATGATGGCGTTGTGTTCGTTGCGCGAAGGCATAGAGACGTCAAAGAAGTACTTGTAGGCATCGTAGCAGGCCTGTAGATAGGTATTGTCCGCATAGTCGCGATAGTCCTGCGGAGTTTGGAGGAAAGCGACGGCTGGGTCGGCAAAGGCACCAACGGTTTCACGTAGGAAGCAGGGCTTTACCACATAATCGGCATCGATAATGCCGATGATTTCAGCATCTGGGGCCGTTTGCGTGAGAGCAAAGTTGAGGGCTCCGGACTTATATCCGGGCCATTTCTCCAAGTGGAGACACTTGAAACGCGGACCTAGCTCTCGACAGAGCCTCTCCAAGGGGCGCCACGTCGCCTCATCTGGCGTATTATTGTCCACCAGCAACACTTCATAGTTGGCATACTCTAGATCAGCGAGAGCGCGTAGAGTCGCTTCTACCAGCTCTGGCGGCTCGTTGTATGCCGGCACATGAAGTGACACTTTGGGCTCGTATCCCGGCGGCGGGGGAATCGGTCCAAAGCGGTAGTTCCAACGCCCACGACAACAGACATCTAGGCTCTCATAGGCATAGGAAAGGGCCAAAAACAGAGCGAGTACCTGTGTGAAAAAAAAGATGAGCGCTACCACGAAGCCGAAAGCGTGGAGCGGCGTAAAAGCGACGACGGCAAAGCTATATAGGAGGTAGAGGAGAGTGGTTAGGATTGTAAAGGTCCAGGTGGCATGCCCAAAGCAATTCCAGTTCGGGAGGCATCTGCTCCAGATCCAGCCGCTCAAGAACGCGATACCGCTCAGGAACGCGATCTCTTGCGGGATGCCAAAGGTGACCAGCGCCCAAAGATCGCCCAACAAGATAACCGTCCCAACCCAGACCAACGACCAGCGCAGCCTAAGGGGTACGCGCCGGGTGCCAAAAATTAGCATGATGATAAAGCTGACCATCAGCCAGCCCGCCGAAAGATAGAGTGCACGTGTCAGCATATCAAATGAGCCCCAGATGCATAAGAAAGAATGCGAAAAAAGCTATAGCGATGCACCATAGCAGACCAGAACACATAATGAGGACCCGCATACGGGTGTGATCAGCAGGACCAAGGAGTTGACGCCTGGCGCGGAGCGCCAGCGCCACTGCAACGGGCGCGCACAGGAGGGTGCCGAATCCGGCCAAGGGCAATCCCACACACGCCCCTATGAAGTAGCGGGCTGCCGGATACAAGGGTGAGCGCGTGGAGGGCGGATAAAGAGCAGGAACAGCACGTGCCTTGGGAATTACCAGTTCGAGCCCGTCGGCAGTTTGAACGCGATAGACGTCATCGGTTTCGCTCACGTAACGCAAAAAGGCATCTCGGCGAAGCAAGCTTTGAAGATGCTTA
>SKLG01000008.1 GCA_007123335.1 Anaerolineae bacterium
CGTCGTTGTCACCGGAGCAGCGCCCATGACGATGGATAGCGTAGGAGGTGTGGCTAGTAGCCCGGAATCTGCCGCATGATCCCTACGGACCTGTCCTGCGCCATAGGCCAGTACTGGGGCGTCACCGGCTGGAATGCTCAACCCTTCGCTGGTGGCGGTACCCAGGAGGGCGGCCTTGATCTGCGCAGGGCTCCACGTAGGGTGTTGCTCCCGCAGCAGAGCGGCTACCCCGGCGACGTGGGCGGCGGCCTGGCTCGTGCCGGTTACCGTTTTATAGGCGGCATTATAACCCGGCACAGCGCCGAGGACCGCGATCCCAGGCGCCACCACGTCCGGCTTGGCATGGCGCATAAAGGCCGGGCCGCGCCCGCTCTGCGCCCATACCCGTCCCGCCTCCTGAGCGATGATGCGCCCACGGGGATCGATGCGGACGGTAGCGTCTGCATGAGTGCGCTGCCAATCGATGGCGCCGACGCCAAAGGCGTGTGAAACCATGACCACGGGAATGGTGATGACACCGGGATCGCAGTACGCGCCGGCGCAAGCCATCTCGTCAAGCTCTTGGTCGGGAGACTCGTTATAGATCATAACGCCGACAGCGCCCGCCTGTTGGGCGTAATACGCCTTGTCGGCAAAGGGGCATAGTCCTCGGCGGACCAACGCAATCCTGGCGTCGGGCCCGACGCCCATGACGCCAGACGGCAAAGGGCTGCAACCATACGGATCGCCATAGGCGCCCACATCGCGATAGGGAAACGGCCCGAGGACGCTGATGGGCTCGCCGGGCACCGCACCGGGTACAGGGGCGCCAAAGAGCGCTCGAGTAAAGGGCGTGCCCGCCAACTCTGATTCAGGCGGTGGCGGCGGGGCAACCACATCAACCACATCGGGGGCCGCTATCTGCGCCTGCGAGATGGCGCCGACGGTGATGACCCGCTCCATTCCGCCGGGGAGGCGGCTGGTAGAACCCGCCGCAGGGCCGTCATCGCCCGCAGGAGCGACCACCACGCAGCCGGCGTCGATCGCGCGATCAATGGCTCGGCTTACCGGTGAAGCCGTGGGTAGTCTTTCGGCGGCGCTGGCCCAGCCGGTGAGGAGGATGTCGGCACCATCGGCAACGGCGTCCTCAATAGCCTGAATGATCTCGGCCGAGTAGGCGACGACGGCGCCGCTGGCCGAAGGATAAAAGAGGCGATAGTTCATCAGCCGTGCCGATGACGCGACGCCTGCCAGCGGTACGTCCAGGGCGCGGACGCGAGCGGTGACGCTTCGCCCGGCAACGATCGACGCCAGATGGGTCCCCTGCGGCGAGCCGAGAGGTCCCGGCACCGGCGTATCTTCACCGGGCATGGGAGGATCGGTGGCGCGCATATAGGTTCGCGAGACAATGACCTTGGGCGTTGTGTGGATGGTCTGGCCTTTGGGGTACCCCGCAGGATAGCTCAACCCGGCAGGGTCAAACATGGCGTGATGGATGGCGATGCCGCTATCGAGAATGGCGACGCGGACGCCATCTCCTCCCTGCTGAAGGTCCTCCAATGGATGCCTCGCTAGCAAGAGCGAGTCGGAGATTCGCATCCCTTGTGGCGTTGGCGAGACGCCCTCATCGGTTAGCAGGCGCGAGTCGGAGACTCGCGCCCCTCGCGGTGTCGGCCAGACGCCCTCATCGAGGATCCATCGGGGACCTTCAGGCGAGGAGATGGATACAGGATAGAAAGGAATATCGTCAAAGACGCCGCTGACCATATCCATGTCGGCCAGAGTCTCACGCGCCTGGGCCGCCTGGTCGCTTGGCACACTCAAGGTCACGCCATGCCACACCAGATGGTACGCCCGTTCCACCTCCGCGGAGGGCAAGATCGCGGCCAGGCTCGTCGTCAAGCGTTCCTGCTCACGCGTCAGTTGGCGATCGCCTCTGACATGGTCCGGATCAGAGGACAGTTGCACAAGCAGACGCACGCTATCGGTTGCCGAGCCTGTGCGGTAGGATCCAGGGATGGAAGCACCTGCAAACGCGTGCACGTCTCCATCGCCGAGAGTTCGGGCTCCATTCGAAACCACTGCAAGAACCGGAGCCAATGCCGGAAGCGCGAACAGCACTATGGCGAAAAGTATCCGTCCGACCGCTCTGCACAGTCCCACACACTGCGCCCAAACGGGGGGTAGAAAGCGAGGGCGGTGCGCGTCGTCGGGCCCGACGCCGATGTCACCAATACCCCTGTTGATCGGTGATCCAGGGCTCATAGTCATTCCACTTTTCCAGGAACATCGGACGCGACTGCATGATGCGCATCACCAAATGCCGGACAATCTGCTCCCGCTGTGCGGCCGTCATCGGTGACGAGTCCGTCGGATGGCTCTCTCGCACATAGCTGGCAGCGCGACCGTAAAAGAGAGGCTGCAATGCTTCGATCACCTTGTCAGGATCGCCCTCGCCACGATTAAAGACAATGGCAAACTCGATGACGATCTCAGCCCACAGCTCAATGGGCAGATAAAAGCTCTCGCGATGCGCCATCCGCTCCTCGATCGCAGCGAGCAGCTCTGCAGACAGGATCTGCTGCCAAAGCGCCAGATAGCGCTCGCGGCCTTCATAGAGCGAATGGAGCAAGGGCTCTATATAGCTCGTCGAGTTGAGAATCCTATTGCTGGACGCACCCACGACGCTAGGCGAATCTTGCCCCCAATCCCCATGCTCCCGGATATGGCCTCCAACGCTCCGCAGATCATCGGCCATACGCCGATCGATGGCAGGGGCAGAGGCCCGATCAGATCCCACGCTGCCATCTTGCCACATACGGCGGTGGGTGGTCAAGACGCGAAAGAGGGTGCTCACCGTATGCAAAAAGCGCGTGTCCAACGGCGCATCAGGATCATAGCTACCATCGCCCCGATAGCCAAGCTCGACTTGGGCCACCTGAAAAGGGCTAAAGAGCGCTTGCAGCGCCATCCAGGCATTGATGCCAAACCGAGCAACATCCGTCTCCCACACATCGCGCCCAGCCAGATCAGCAGCAATCGAGCCAGAGAGCGAAAACTCGGAGGGCAAAGGCTCGCGTAACTGAATGGCATTCATGTTGCTAGGCCCGCTACAAGTGCCGAAAAAGCCGCACAGGAACGGATACGCAAGGTTATCGCTCAACGCAGAAGCAAACGCACTGCGCTCATAGCAGGGCAGCGCCATATCCGCTCCACGCAGAATGGGATCAACCAGAGCCGGCACCCACTCTGGCTGGATGCCGGGCGCTCTCGCTTCAATAACCGTGCACACCTTGGCCTGCAACTCTATGGCGGCCTCAAAAATAGCGCGCACGGCCGTACCCTTGCCGGCCTGGCCTTGATAGAGGATGAGCAGCTTCGATACGTTGGCAGGCACCTCCAGGTCCTCAAAGCAGCGCACCGTGTGGTCAGAGGACCCCCCGTCGGCGTTCATCAGGACCACCCTGCGATCAGGAAGATAGGTCTTGATCCCTTGCAGCACATTCTCGATCACTTCCAGGATTGTGCGTCCATTGCGGTAACTTGGGATGCCGATCAGCACATCGGTCTGTCCAATGTGCCGGATGCTGCTTCGGGCTTGGGGTCCCAAAGTCGTCTCGTACATCAAGATGCCACGGTTGGATTCAGCCATGGATGCTCCCATTTCTGGCGTCCTTCTCTATTCATCGCATGAACTAGAAAGGTCTCGGCGGACTGGGGAGAGAGGAGCAAATAACACCCTGGGCATATTATAACCAAAATGAGCCATCGGCCACAAAAACCAAAGCGATAGCCCGTAGCGGCAAAAATCCTTGTGTCCAATTGCTTGACACTGGCTTGGTAGAATGATAGAATATCATGACAACCTAGACCAAGGTTCCGCTTGCCCGGTAGAGTTTGATCAGGAGGAGCTTTTTACATGTCATTAGAGGAGTATATCCGCGATATTCCCGATTTTCCCATAGAAGGCATTATTTTCAAGGATATCACGCCTCTTTTGCAGAATAAAAAGGCTTTTCGTCAGGCGATCGACGTGTTGGCAGCTCCCTATGAGGATGCAGATGGACGCGATCCCATCGATTTCATAGTCGCCATTGAATCTCGTGGTTTCATCTTTGGGGCACCCCTGGCATACCGGCTTGATGCGGGCTTTATCCCGATTCGCAAGCCCGGCAAGTTGCCCAGTGACGCCATCAGTGTCGAGTACAGTTTGGAATATGGCACGAACAAGCTAGAGATGCACCGCGACGCCATCAACCCTGGTGATCGCGTTCTGGTTGTAGATGACCTCTTGGCCACAGGAGGGTCGGCGCGAGCGGCCATCCAACTGGTTGAGCAACTGGGGGGAGTGGTCGTTGGGGTCGTATTCCTGATCGAGCTCTTGTTCCTGGAAGGTATTGAACAGCTTGCCGGATACGAGGTCTTTTCAGCCATCAAGTATTGATCCATAGGTGGGGGTGAGATGTCGGAAAAGGACGAAAAGTTAAAAGAGTTGGCGCAGCTTCGCGAAAAGGCCATGTCCGAGATTGCGAGGCTACGAGAGGAGCTACAAACCGAGGTTGAACCGGCGCTGTCAGCAGATGACGACGCAGCAGCGGATATGGCTGCGGATATCTATGAGCGTGGCAAAATTATCTCGTTGATCAACAATCTCGAGACCAAACTGCACTCCCTCGATCGCGCCATCAGCATGGCCGAGCAGGGTACCTATGGGATCTGTGAAAAGTGTGGTGTGCAGATCCCCGAGGAACGCCTCAAGATTATGCCCGAGACAACGCACTGTGTGCGCTGTGCGAGCGAAATGGAGAGGGGTATCCGTCGCGTGAGTCTGCTATCCTTGGCGCGCGAGGCGCGCGAACAGCGCTCCTATGCCAGCGAAGATGAGGATAACGAGGACTATCAACAGGATACGGATGATTTGGAGGACTGAGATTCTGATAGTAGGTAGTGCCGGGATGGGTGTTTTGTGAGCATGCCCAGCGCCGTCTATGAAAAGGTCGTGCCCCTGTCATCAGGACGGCGACCTTTTTCTTTGCCGCTGAACCTTGTCTCGTGTGGTGGAATTTCACATCCGCTGACCGGGGCGGTTTGACAATTTGGCATCTTTTCCGGTACAGTATAGCGATTGTCTAGCCCATCCGTGCGCGCATACAAAATGGTTGAAGGATTGGCGTCTGGGTCAGCATCAGATATAAGCACTGTCGGCGCATGATGGTTTCTGGGGTTGTTTGTCCATCACAACAAGGATAAGCTAGGAGGATCTGTAGAATGAGCCGGATGTACGAGATTCGCTGGCATGGCCGGGCAGGCCAGGGCGTAGTCACAGCGGGCGAGCTGCTTGGTGAAGCCGCCATGGCAGGGGGAAGTCACTTTCAATCGTTTCCCGAATATGGCGCCGAGCGCATGGGCGCACCGATCAAATCCTACACACGCATCAGCGATGAGCCGATCGAGATCCACTCGCCGGTTCTAGAGCCCGACATGGTCATCGTCGTCAACCCGAACTTGATCGGCGCTGTCGATCTCACCGAGGGATTGAAAGAGGGTGGCGTACTGCTGATGAATACGCCCCAGTCTCCTGATACCATCCGAAAGCGGTTGGATTATCAGAAAGGCGCTCTCTGGTGTGTGGATGCATCCGCGATCGCTACAGAGGAGCTGCGCCGCGATATCCCCAGCACTATGATGATCGGGCTTGTGATCAAAGCCATGGAGGACGATTCCAGAGCGCTAATAGATCTAGAGACCGCGGTTGACACGGTAGAAGAGTCCTTGGAGGGCAAGCTCCGCCCAGAGGTTGTCGAGGCCAATGCGCGCGCTGTGCGCCGCGTCTACGAAGAATGCGTAAAAGGTTAGAGGCTTGATAGCGTTGTGCAGGAGACGTCCTGTGTCCAACGCTTCTATGATGATTATCACTCTGAAAGCTGTGGAGGTTTTTCATGTCAGAGCGTAAAGAAGCCCAAGCCCCTGAGCTTGATTTGCCCTGGAAGGAGGTCAGCCCCGGTGGGGTCGTTGACAAACCGGGAAGCTCGGTGGCGTACATTACGGGTACATGGCGTTCGATGCGCCCCCTTCGCGATCACGATCAGTGCACCCAGTGCCTGATTTGTTGGATTATGTGCCCTGACGCAGCCATTCCTATTGAGGATGGCAAGGTCAAAGGTTTCGACTATGCGCACTGTAAGGGATGCGGTATCTGTGTAGAGCAGTGCCCTGTGAACATCAAAGAGCCGCACTGCGAAACCGGCGAAATGGGCAAAGTCATCCAGATGGTTCCTGAAAGCGGCGATGAGGATAACGCCGATGACGAGTAATCGATCGCGGACCTTTGTGTTAGGAGAAAAAAAAGAGATGGTAGAAAGCACATATCTTGCGCTCGATGGGGCGAATGCGGTCTCACATGCCATGCGCCAGATCAATCCTGATGTCGTGGCCGCCTATCCCATTACTCCTCAGACAGCGGTGGTGCAAAACTTTTCGCAATTTGTGGCCGATGGCACCGTTGATACCGAGTTTGTGCCCGTAGAGAGCGAGCATGCGGCGATGAGCGCCTGTATCGGCGCCAGCGCAGCCGGCGCTCGGGTTATGACCGCCACCTCGGCCAATGGCCTGGCCTTGATGTGGGAGATGCTCTATATCGCCTCTGGTATGCGCTTGCCCATTGTTCTTACCGTGGTCAACCGCGCCTTGTCGAGCCCGCTAAACATCCACTGTGATCATTCAGACAGCATGGGCGCCCGCGATGCGGGTTGGTTGCAGCTCTATGCCGAGACGGGCCAAGAAGCCTACGACAACACCATCCAGGCCTTGCGCATTGCCGAGGACTCGGATCTGTTGTTGCCGGTCATGAGCTGCCAGGACGGATTCATCACCGGGCATGGCGTCGAGCGGGTGGGGATTCTACCCGACCAGACCGTACAAGATTTCGTCGGGCAGTATGTGGCCAATTACTCGTTATTGGATGTCGAGAATCCTGTTACTATGGGTGCCTGGGACTTTACCGACTATTACTTTGAGCACAAGCGTCAGCAGAGCCAGGCGATGAACGAGTCGATGCCCATCGTCGAGGCAGTGAGCGCCGAGTATGAAAAGCTCTCCGGTAGGCCTCAGCCGATCATCGACACCTTTGCGATGGACGATGCCGAAGTCGCCGTCATCGTGCTCAGCTCCGCCGCCGGGACCACGCGGTCGGTGGTGCGAGATCTACGCAATAAGGGCGTCAAGGCCGGTGTCGTCAAGCCCAGGCTCTTCCGCCCCTTCCCGGCGCAACGGATCGTTGACGCCATCAAGAACTGCAAGGCCGTGGCCGTGTTGGACCGGGCCATCTCCTTTGGTTCACCCGATGGCATGGGGCCGCTCTTCTTGGATGTGACCTCCGCATTGTACAATGCTGGTGCGTGCGACGTTCCCGTCATCGATTTCATCTTTGGCCTGGGCGGGCGCGACATGACGCCGCCCATGGTCGAGTCGGTCTATGATCAGTTGATGCAAATCCGTGACACGGGCGATCGTGGCGATATCGTGCGCTACGTGGGGCTTCGGGGCTAGAGCGGCACCCGACAGCGGCGTGCGGGTCAGAGACCCGCGCCCCATTCTGTGTGAAAATGAGAGCTTTGGTGGCTATAGATCGGGGCGCGGGTCTCTGACCCGCGTACGTCCCATCAAGAGTCAAGGAGCATAATAGCAATGACCGATAGAATTCGAGTGAACTTGCGCGACATCGTCAACAATGAGGAGCGGCTGGTTCCAGGGCATCGCTTGTGTGGCGGTTGCGGAGAGCCAACCATCGTGCGTCAGATCCTGCACGCCATCGATACACCGGTTGTGTTATCAACGGCAACGGGATGCCTTGAGGTCTCTACCAGCGTCTTTCCGTATACCTCGTGGAACGTGCCCTGGATCCACAGCGCCTTTGAGAACGCGGCTACCACCATCTCGGGAGCTGAAGCGGCCTACAAGGCGCTCAAGCGTCGGGGCAACCTGCCTGTCGACGAAGAGATCACGTTCATTGCCTTTGGTGGCGATGGCGCGAGCTATGATATTGGCTTCCAATTCATCTCGGGCGCTTTGGAGCGCGGACACAAGTTCCTCTATGTGTGCCTGAACAATGAGGCCTATATGAACACCGGCATCCAGCGCTCTAGCGCCACGCCACGAGGCGCCCATACCACCACCTCCCCAGCTGGTGAGGTGATTCCCGGCAAGGTGCAGTGGCGCAAGCCGTTCACGCGCATCATGGCAGCCCACGACATTCCCTATGTCGCCCAGGCAGCGCCCCATAACTACCGCGATCTGATGCGCAAGGTCAAAAAAGCGGTGGCCGTTGATGGCCCTGCGGTGCTCAACATTCTGGCGCCGTGCCCGCGCGGTTGGCGTCATGCCAGCGATCAGACCATGGCCATCACCAAGCTGGCGGCAGATACCTGCTACTGGCCGCTCTATGAGGTCGAGAATGGCCACAAGTTCACGGTCAACTACAAGCCTCGTGAGAAGCAGCCTGTGGCTGAGTGGTTCAAGACGCAAGGCAGATTCCGTCACCTCTTCCGCCCGGCCAACGAGTGGTTGCTGGAAGAGATCCAGGCCAAGGTTGATGAGGAATGGGCACAGTTGCTGCATGACGAAGAGTGTTCGTCCTGACGCATCCGGCTTTTTTCGTTCACGATAGAGTATAAAGATGGCGCTGCGCCCGACCACCTCGAGGGGCTGTATACGTGGTGCGGGCGCAACGCCAGGAGCCAAGACGCCGGTCGTTGGCAAAGGAGCTCGGGCAATGAGTGACAACGTTCGGCTCAACAGCGGTGAGCGGGTCTATGAGCGCGTGCAGATATCCACGCACCCGCTCATGGGACACAAGCTGACCGTGTTGCGCGATGTGGACACGGAACCCGAGACATTTCGCCGTGTGCTGCATCAAGTCTCCATCCTGCTCGCCTACGAGGCGACGTGTGATCTGGCCACCCAGGCATGTTCGGTCACGACCCCCCTGGCCGAGGCCATCGGACAGTGCTTGACGGAAAGGGTTGCGCTGGTGCCAATCCTTCGGGCGGGGCTGGGTATGGTGGAGGGATTCTGGACGCTTCTTCCCGATGCCGAGGTGTGGCATATCGGGCTCTACCGAGAGCACTCTACGCTACAGCCGGTCCAATACTATGCCAACGTGCCCCCTTTGGAGAATCCGTCAAAAGAGACAGAGCCCTCTACCCCTTGCAGAATACAGCTCTGCCTGGTACTCGATCCCATGCTGGCCACAGGAGGTTCGGCGGTGGCCACTGTCGATATTCTGAAAAAGCTGGGGGCGCCGCGCATCAAGTTCGTGGGCATTGTGGCAGCGCCAGAGGGGATTCACGCCTTGAGCACGGCACATCCCGACGTCGATATTCATGTAGCCGCCGTCGACGAGCGATTAACCCCATCTCCCAGCGAGCCGGATGATCCTCCGGAAGGCTATATCGTGCCCGGTCTTGGAGATGCTGGGGATCGCCAGTTCGGCACGAGCTAGCGAACCAGCAGACCGGAATGCCAGATTCTCTTTCTCTCGCGTCCATGTCGGCAATACCTCCGTCTCTTTTTGTACAGGTGTTTCTCCTTTCCGGCCTGACCGCTGCCCTGCTGACTCCCATAGCCATCGCCCTCGGTAAACGCCTTGATCTCGTGGCTATCCCCGGTGGACGACGCAAGCATGTGGGCCGGGTGGTGCGCATCGGCGGCCTTGGGCTCTACCCAGCCTTTCTGGTTGGCGCGCTGCTACCCGTCTGGCAGAACGTCCCGCGCCAGGATGCGCTCGAAATCACCCGTCTGACCGGCGTCCTGATCGGCATGGGCATCGTCTGGTTGGTCGGCTTCCTGGATGATATCTATGACCTACCATCCTGGGGCCAGGCGCTGGGGTTGCTGGTGGCATCGGGTGTGGCCATCGCATTCAAGGTGTTTATAGAGGTTTTCAACAGCCCTATCGGAAACACGCAGATACGCGTCGACTGGTATCTGATGCTACCCATCACCCTGGTTTGGGTGGCGGGCATGGCCGGAACCATGAATGTGCTCGATGGCCTCGATGGGCTTGCCGCAGGAGTGACGGCCATCGCCTCAGCGGTGCTCTTTCTGCACATGCTACGTCTGGGTCAGCATACGGTGTCGCTATTGCCCCTGGCGCTCTTGGCTACCTGCCTCGGGTTCCTCCCCTACAACATGCAGCCGGCGCGCATCTTTTTGGGTGGTGGCGCCTATGTGTTGGGGTTCGGCCTGGCTACGCTGTCCATCGTCTCTGGAGCCAAGGTAGCATCGGCACTTCTCGTGCTGTCGGTGCCGCTTCTCGATGTCGTCTGGCAAGTGTACTCGCGCTGGCGTCGTGGTCAGCCCATCGGCCTGGGCGACCGTGGGCATCTACACTTTCGCCTCCACGATCTTGGTTGGCCTATGCGGCGGGTCGTCTGGCTATATTATGTCATCTCATGTGCCCTGGGAGCCGTCGCCCTACTTGCCTCGTCACGCCTCTTGAAATTGGGCGTTCTGCTCGTCGCCGCCCTACTCATTGTGGCGCTCTTTTTTCTCCTCAGCCGCCAAAAGCAGAGCCCGCGCTAGAAAGAGCATCAAAACCCGCGTTCGTTCGACTAAACCTACGATTTCACTTTCGCATAGGCTATGTTGTCTTCAAAGAGAACAGCGACTCATATTCCCCACTTGGGTTATTTGGCTATGCGAAGTTACTATTTGGGATAATCGGCTGCGGCCTTGGGATATTTTGCCTATTACGAGTACTATGAGACGATGCCCCACCTCTGAAGCACTTGAATGAGCGCCTGCGTATCCTCAAACCCAATCACCGGCACCGCCCCGGCGTTGGGTTGTTCGTCATCGCTCACGATAGCCACCAGCTCGCTCGGGGCGCTGATGGGCTCGCCCCCCACTACCGCGCGCCGGACCTCGATTTTTGGATAAGGCTCGCGCTTGTAGCCCTCGGTGATGACCAGGTCAATGTGCTGTGGCACTCTTTGCAAAAGCGACTCCAGAGACTCCTCTTGGTCACGTCGCTCCATGAGCACCGTGAGTGGGCCTCCGGCAATGATGATCAGGTCGCTCCCGGCCTGATCAAAGCGCCAGGTGTCGGTGCCGGGCGTATCTACGCTGATATCGGCGCGCGTATGTTTGATCGTGGCTACCTTTAGACCCAACGCCTTGAGTCCAATGACCAGACGCTCTACAACCACCGTCTTGCCGGCATTGTGCCAACCAACGACAGAGATGATCTTCACCTTGGTTCACCCCAATCGGTAATCGTGTATGCGAGATAGCGCCTCACAGCTTGACAACAACTCCTACTGCGACCTAGACTCATTCCAGTGCCTGACACCTTATGGCCCCCGCCACGGATGATCTAGCAATCTAGGAGGATAGAAACGTGATCCGTTACGGCATGATCGGTATCGGCGGCTTTGCGACCACCTGGTTGCGCAGCCTGGACGCTCTGGAGCGAGAAGGCACGGCCAAGCTGTCCGCTGCCGTCGTGCGAAACCCAGATAAATACGCCTCCCAAGTGGCTGCTTTGCGCGAGGCCGGCTGTGCCATCTATCCCTCGCTGGACGCCATGCTCGCCGATGCGCGCGGCAGGATCGACATCGTCGGTGTGCCCACCGGTATCGCCGCCCACGTGCCCATGGCCGCCGCCGCCATGCAGGCGGGCTACCCAACCCTCATTGAAAAGCCCGTGTGCGCCACCATCCAAGATGCCCTACACCTGGCCACCGTCGAGCAGCAGACCGGCCAGTGGTGCGCCGTGGGCTATCAGTGGATCTATAGCTCGACGATCCAATGGCTGCGCCAACGGCTGGCCAGCCGCGAGCTGGGGCAGATCCGTCAGGCCAAGACGCGCATCGGCTGGCCCCGCGCCGACCGCTATTACGCGCGGAATCCCTGGGCGGGGCAACTGCGCATCGGCGACCGCTGGGTGCTGGACGGACCGGCCACCAACGCCACCGCCCACTATATGACCAACATGCTCTACCTGTGCGCCGCCGCCGACCCCGCCGATGCGCGTCTCCTCCATGTGCGCGGGGAACTCTACCGCGCCCGCGACATAGAGAGCTATGATACGTCAGCCATCGAACTGCACCTCGCCGGAGGCGCCAGATTGCTCCACTTGGCCACCCACGCCATGCGCGAGACCGTGAACCCCGAGATGGATATCACCACCGACCGCGCCGATATCTACTGGGACGCGTCGACGACGCGCGCCACCATCCGCCACCACGACGGTCGTATCGAAACCCATGAGGATGCCGATCCCGCCGC
>SKLG01000152.1 GCA_007123335.1 Anaerolineae bacterium
ACCTATGCCGAGGTCGGCGTGGATGCGCTGTTCGCCGAAGCCTATTGGCGTTCTCGCCTCTTTCCTCCCACCATCATCACCTACATCCTTCTCGTCTCCCCCGCCCTCGGGCGCATGAGCGAAGAGGTGCTTGACGCCTTTCGTCCTCTGCTCGCCATAGACGAGGACGAGTTTGATCGCCTCATTCACCAGACGGCCACCATCCCCCGTCGCGGCGAGTGGATCGCCATCGCCGTCGGCACCATTGTCGGAGTCGTGCCGCCCCTGACCGCCATAGACGCCACCCCCGTGTGGCTCACCGTCTACCAGGCACTCTTTGCCGGGGCTACCAACGCGCTGCTCGCCTGGGTGGCCTATGTCTCTGTCATCGACACCCGCTGGATCACCGCCTTGCTGCGCCAGCCGCTCCACTTTCACCCGCTCGATCCGTCGCCCTTTCGGGCTGTGGGCAGGCAGAGCCTGGCCATTGCCCTGTCGTTCGTAGGCGGCATCAGCCTGAGCCTCCTGTTTGTCCTCTTTCAACCTGACGCCACGCTGTCGCCGCTCTTTTGGTTGCCCAACATCCCCTTGGCTCTCGTGCCCATCATCGTGTTCTACCTCAACATGCAGCCGACCCATCGCGTGTTGCTGGCCGCCAAAAAGGCCGAGCTAAAAAAGGTGCGCCGCCGCGTGGTCGAGGCCTATGAGCAGATGCTCCCCGCGATGGAAAGTGGAGATAACCTGCTCGGCACCTCGATCGCGCTGGATGCGCTGGTGGCCTATGAGACCAGGCTATCCGCCGCCCGCACCTGGCCCTACAACACCGAGATGCTGCGCACCCTGCTCCTCTCGGTGCTCCTGCCGATAGGCGTCACCTTCCTGCGCACTCTGATCGATCTGCTGCTAGGTTAACCACGCCCACACCGCTTTGCCGAGGACGTCTGCGTCTGGGTCGATAATCATCCCCTAACAGGATCACTATCGATCAGACGCTCTCACAGCTTCTCCAGACTCGGGAATGTAGGACTGGTATATGGATATCTAGTTATTCTTATACATAGATCATAGAAGAGTATTTCGTAGTAGTAGTAGGGCCTGTGTACAAGTGGATAGCCCAGGGTGGACCACAAGGTATGGGGACATGGAGTGGGCTCCCCCTATATCTTGTGGGAGTTTATCCACAGGCCCTGTGGAGATGTGCGTGGACGAAAAAGGACGGTCTGAACAAGGACGGAGCCTCTCTTCACAACATATAGGGGGTCTATTGACTGGGAGGCTAGGGGTAGTGTTTTTGCGCCGCGACGCTGTGGACAATATGGTAGGTTTCCCACAGATTTTCCGTACTTTTCCACAGATAAACGCTAGGTTATCCACAGGCTGTACATACTCTGTGTATAATGGGCGACGCCACCTCTCCAGGGGCGCGGGTCTCTGACCCGCCATCCCTCAACCCCGCGAGGTCCGCTATGCGTTCACAGGGGCGTTGGCCAGCACCGCCCCCAGCAGGTTAGCCTTGACCCGCTGCAATTGCTCCACAGCGGCCTGGGCCTGCTCGCGCCTGGTCTCGCCGCCGGTGATGACCAGCACGACGCCATCGACCCTGGTGGCCAGGATGGCGGCGTCGGTGGCGTCGAGGACCGGCGGCGCGGCCAACAGCACCATGTCGGCCTCGCCCTTTAATGCGTCGATGACCTGCACCATCCGTTTTGAGCTCAATAGATCGGGGGCGCGGGGGGGCAACGGCCCGCTGGGCAAGAGGCGCAGCCCCTGGACCGGCGTGTCTTGAAGCGGCGGGGCGCTCATCTCGCCCTCATTGCCCAGCCATGTGGTCAGGCCCTGCTCGTTGTTCAGGCCCAATATCTCGTGGAGCGAGGGCTGCCGCAGGTCGCTGTCCACGAGGATCACCCGCTGATCCACCTGGGCCATACTCACGGCGAGGTTCGCCAGCGTGGCGCTGACGGCGCGTCTCCCCTCGGCGCCGGGGCAGGTGAGCAGCACCGTATGCAGCGCGCGCTCCAGGGAGGCGAACTGCAAGTTGGTGCGCAGGGTTCGATAAGCCTCGCTGATGGGCGAGAGAGGGTCGGTAATGGTAACCAGGTTGAGCGCCTCGCTCATGAGATATCCTTCCTATCGCAAGAACTGGGTCTGCCCCCAAGTGGGGCGAACAGATCTGTCGCTCTCCGCTTGACCTAGCTTTCAGGGATGACGCCCACTGTGGCCAGGCCCATGTAGCGCTCTACATCCTCCGGGCTGGCGATGACCTCGCTCTCCATCCAGCGCAGGATCAGGACGATCGCGGTGCCCAGGAGGATGCCGAGCATGCCACCGGCGGCAAGGTTGATCTTGAGGTTGGGCCGATGCAGCGCGCCGGGCAGGGCATAGTCGCGGATGGTCAGCTCCACCCGGTCCCTCGGATCCTGATCGCGCATATAATCCTGGATGCGGACGACAAATCTCTCCGCCGTCGTCTGGGCGATGGCCTGGGCCAGCGCCGGGTCGGTATCATCGGCGGCCAACTGCAGCACAAAATCGGATTCGATGGGCGTCACCCGCAGCTTGCCGCGCAGTTGGTCCGAGGTCATGTCCAGGTCCAGCGCCTCGATGACCTGCAGCGCCGTATCCCGCGAGGTGACATTGACGGCATAGTTGCGCATGAGGCCCTTGATGGTTTGTTGCAGGCCCCAATCCAGTCGGCGCGGGCGCATGTTCAGATAGACGATAGAGCGATACACCGGCGTCTGCAACCGGCTGATTAGCAGCGCGCCGACAAGACCCAGGATCATGGCCAAGACAATGATCCACAGGCGCTTGATAAAAAGGCGATAGTAGGCGTGAAACTCCAAGCTGTTCCTCCGCGATACAGGCGGCGGCTCTGGCCGCGCTCTAGCTTTCGGCGTCGGTGGTCACGGGCACCACGCCGAGGATCGGCAGGTCGATGCTACGGTCGATGTCGCGGGCGGTGGTGATGGTGTTCGCCGCCAATGCCTCGGCCAGGCCAATGACCAGCCCGCCCAACAGCAGGCCAAACAATCCCCCGGCCAGCATATTGATCTGCCATTTGGGTTTGTGCAAGCGGCCGGGCAGGGCATCATCGATGATGGTGACCTGCACCCGGTCGCGCTGATCCTGGTCCAGCATATAGATGCGAATGTCGGCGACAAAGACCTCGGCGGTGCGTTGGGCAATGTCGCGGGCCAGGAGCGGGTCGTAATCATCGGCGTCGATCTGGATCAAGAAATCGGACTCGCTGGGGTTCACCGTGATCTTTTCCCGAAACTGCTCGGGAGTGATGTCGAGCTGCAAATCGTTGACCACCTGCATGGCCACCTCGCGAGAGGTGATGCTGCCGGCATAGTTGCGCATCAAGCCCCGGATCGTCTGCTGCAACGA
>SKLG01000595.1 GCA_007123335.1 Anaerolineae bacterium
ATCGTGGCCATGGGGCGCCGTGCGCTGGCCATCTCCTGCGATGTCGGCGATTCGGCCCGGGTGAATGCCATGGTCGCCCAGGTCGTAGATGCATGGGGCGGCCTGGACATCCTGGTCAACAACGCCGCGATCATCGCGCCGGGCCTCTTCTGGGAGCTGGGCGACGAGGATTGGCACAAGATCATCCGCACTAACCTGGACAGCGTCTTTTTCTGCTCCAGGGCCGCTGCCAGGGTGATGATCAAACAGGGCCGGGGAGGCCGTATCATCAACATGTCCTCCATCCACGCGACGCTGTCGGAGCCATCGGCTGGGCCATATACAGCGGCCAAGGGTGGCATCGAGGCCTTTGCGCGCACCATGGCCACCGAGCTAGCTCCCTATCGCATCCTGGTGAACTGTGTGGCTCCCGGAGCCACCTATAGCGAGCTGACAACACCCATGTACACCGATGCGGTCAAGAAATCGCTGTTCCAGCGGGTGCCGCTACAAGAGATCGCGCAACCCGAGTGGATCGCGGCTGGGGTGGTGTTCTTGGCATCAGACGACTCGCGATATATGACCGGCCAGGTATTGACCATCGATGGTGGCTATGTCATGGATGGCAGCCTGCCGGGGGCCGAGTATTGGACCGAATAGGCACGAGGACAAAAATCATGAACGCGATACCTGACTGGCGCAACATCCGCAATGGCTGGGAGATCCCCACCGAGTCTTATAGTGATCAACCCTACGTCGTCAAGACCAACGATGGCGCCTGGCTCTGCGCCGTGACCACCGGCGCGGGCCACGAGGGCGCAAGCGGGCAGCACGTGGTCTCCTTGCGCAGCACCGACAGCGGGCGGACGTGGTCCAGCCCGGTGGACGTCGAGCCGGCGTTTGGCCCTGAAGCTTCGTACGCCGTGATGCTGGAGGTGCCCGAGGGCTATCCCAACGCCGGACGCGTCTACATCTTTTACAACCACAACACCGACAACCTCCGCCAAGTCCTCGCCGACAGGGACGCCTATCCCGACGGATTCTGCCGTCGGGTGGATTCGCAAGGCCATTATGTCTTTAAGGTGTCGGATGACTATGGCCGATCCTGGTCGCAAGAACGCTACGACATCACCATGCGGACGATGGCCATCGACCGCGAGAACCCCTATCAAGGTGAGCTCAAATACTTTTGGAACGTGGGCCGGCCCTTTATCCACGATGGCGCGGCTTATTGCTCATTGTACAAGGTGGGCGGCTTTGGCGAGGGCTTTTTCACCAGCAACGAGGGGGTGCTGCTCAAGAGCGATAACCTCCTCACCGAGCCAGACCCCGCCAAGATCGTCTGGGAGACGCTACCCGACGGCGAGATCGGGCTGCGCACTCCGCCAGGCGGCGGCCCGGTGGCCGCTGAGCATAGTTATGTCGTCCTGAGCGATGGCAGCTTTTGCGCCGTGTACCGCTCCATCGACGGATATCCTGTGGAGGCCTACAGCCGCGACGGCGGCCACACATGGTCCGTGCCCCAGTATCGACGCTATGCCGGGCATGGTGCCCAACGCGGGCGCTTGATGAAGCACCCCCGCGCCGCCAACTTTCACTGGCGGCTGGAGAATGGCAAGTATCTCTACTGGTTTCACAATCACGGCGGGCGCTTTATACGCGAGCATCCCCAACGCCGTAGCATGGCCTACGACGACCGCAACCCGGTATGGCTCTGCGGGGGCGTCGAGGCCGACTCGCCGGAGGGCGGCGCAGGATGTGCGGTCATCCGCTGGTCGCAGCCCGAGGTCGGCCTCTACGACGACGACCCCTACGTGCGCATGAGCTACCCGGATCTGGTCGAGGAAGACGGCGAGGTCTATGTGACCGAGACGCAGAAGGACCTAGCCCGCGTGCATCGCATCGATCGACGCCTGCTTGAAGCGCTGTGGAACCAATTCGACGTCAACGATGTCGCTCGTGAGGGCCTGATCCTAGAGCTGCCCGAGACCGGCAGCGCCATGCCCGCCATCGCCGCGATGCTCAAGCTCCCCGCCTTTTTGGAGCGCGATCGCGACCGCGCCGACTATGGCACCCGCGATCTGCGCAGAGGGATGAGTGTCGATGTGTGGTTTCGCCTCAACACACTGAACGCAGGCCAGATTCTCCTGGACAACCGAACCGCTAACGGCCAGGGTTTTTGCCTTCAGATCACAGATCGCGGCACCATCGAGCTGCTGCTCAACGACGGGCGCACCGAGAACCGCTGGGACTGTGACCCCGGCATGCTCCAGGTGGATCAGGCCCATCACCTCGTCGCCATTGTCGACGGCGGCCCCAAGATCATCAGCTTTGTGGTGGACGGCATCTTTAACGACGGCGGCGAGTTCCGCCAGTTTGGCTGGGGACGCTACAGCCCCAATCTCCGCGGCGTGAATGGCTCGCCTGTGCAGGCCGTGGGCAAGGGGGCGGATGACATGGAGATACTCCGGATCGGCCCCGCTCTCGATGGGCAGATCCTCTCGGTGCGCATCTATGACCGGTATCTGCTCACATCAGAGGCCATTGGCAACTACCGAGCAGGCCTATCTTTATAAGCAGTAGACCCCTGGGGGTCAGAAAGGAAAGCCGATGGCGCAACCGAATATCATCCTGATCCTGTGCGACCAACTACGCGGTGACGCGATCGGCGCCGATGGGAATCCCACCATTCATACCCCCAATATCGACTTTTTGGCCTCTGCCGGCACGCGCTTCTCGCATGCCTACTCGGCGGTGCCGTCATGCCTTCCGGCGCGAGCCAGCTTGTGGACAGGGCAGAATCAGTGGCATACCGGAGTGTTGGGCATGGGGCGCGGCCAGGGGCACATTCCCAACGATTTTCCCCACACGCTTGCCGGCGAGCTGACCCGCGCCGGGTACCGAACGCACCTCGTGGGAAAAGGACACTTTCATCCGCAGCGCACCCTAATGGGTTTCGAAACGACGGAGCTGGACGAATCGGGGCGTATGCTCAACAGCGATTACCGCATCTGGTTCGCCAAGCACGCGCCAGATGGGGTGACACCGGACGACCACGGCGTCGACTGGAACTCTTGGCATGCGCGGCCATGGCATTTGGAGGAACGACTGCACCCTACCTACTGGACCATGACCCGTGCCTTGGACTTTATGAGGACGCACGACCGCACGCGCCCCTTCTTTCTGAACATCTCGTTCGCCCGCCCGCATTCGCCCTATGTGCCACCACGGGACTATTTCGAGAGGTACGATCGCGCCGACCTGCCCGATCCACACATCGGGGAATGGTCCACGATCCATGATGATCCAGACACCGCGTCCGATCCCAACGCCTGGCGCGGCAAGATGACCCCTGCCCAGATAAGGCGGGCTCGCGCCGGTTATTACGG
>SKLG01000407.1 GCA_007123335.1 Anaerolineae bacterium
GATGCGCAGCACCTCTTTGCTGGTGCGGGTGACGCAGCCGTGGTTGTGGTTGTGCAGGCCGACGACGACGCCCTTTTCCTGGCCGTGGGCCGAGACCTCCTTGATGCAGGGGATCATCCGCGCCCAGACCGCCTCTTCGTCCTCGTTGTTGCGGACCCAGGCGGCAAAGATGCGCACCAGGGGGATGCCCATAAAGGCGGCCACGTCGATCCAGTCCTTGACCATCTGCACCTGGTCGTCGAGCTGGTCTTGGGGGCGGCCAAAGTCGTTGCTGATGCCGATATAGGAGAGGGCCAGGCCGCGCTTGAGCGCCAACATGCGGATCTGGCGCAAATAGTCGGGCTCGGTGGAGGCAAAGGCGCGGGTGTGGATGTCGATGCCATCCAGCCGCAGCTCGTAGGCGCGCTGGATAAAGCCCTCCAGGTCGATCTGGCCGTCGCGGAACTGGTCCTTGTAGCTCAGGGACATGCAGCCGAGCTTGATCATGATAGGGGATGCTCCTCTTTGCGTGAAACGAATCGTTGCCCCATGCTAGAGGTTCCCAGCGCCGGTGTCAAACGGCGCCGCGATCTGTCAGGGCGTATAAAAAGAGGGAATGAATGGCAGGAACGCGTCATGAACGCGGTTAGGGGGCCGAAGAATAGTCGCCTAGCCGTGCAGGGTGAGCGGTCGCCGAGCGGTCGCCGAGCAGTCGGAGCTAGTGGTCCGAGTTTCAGGAGGAGCAGCGCATCCCTATTGGATTTGCTGGCAGCCCTCATACGCGGCGTGCCATTCGCCGCTCTGATCGCGGGTCTCTGCGAACGCCGACTCGCCCTTGGTCCACCAGACCCAGAGATGGTCGTCGGTGTATCGCGCACCGGAGGCGGAGAGCACGTTGGGCAACGTGTACTCCTGACCATCGGGCATGGTCACCTTGACGAAATGGAGGCTCTTGTCAGAGAGCGAGTAATACCGGGCGACGATTCGCTCCCCGCCCTCGCACTGGTAGCGGATAGGCTCGCCACCCTCTACCTCCAGCCTGTCTTGTTTTGCGCTCGCGCAGGCACTCAGGTATGCGACCACGACCAGAACGCACAAGAGTAGAAAAGAAACCCTTCTCATAGGCACCTCCCACGAAGCATCGTTCGCTTGGCCACGCATTCACGCGAGGAATACATCGACAGCTCAAGATATCACATGCCTGTAATGGGTGCAAACGATACTGCAAGGACGCTGCTTTACAGGCGCTCTACGATACCAGGGTGGGAAGCTACACCAACAAGTGCTTGATTTGGGGATATTTCTACCCTCTCGTCTAGCCTTTGACCGAACCGGCGAGAATACCGCGCACAAAGTATTTCTGTAGCGCCAAAAAGATGATCATGGGCAGCAGCATCGAAATGACCGCGGCCGCGGGAAGGAGATGCCAGTCAGCGCCCAACGAGTTGACCAGGTTGGCCACGCGGACGGTCAAGGGCGCAACCCTTGGCGTGCCGCCGAGGTAGATCAAGGCGACCAGCAGGTCATTCCAGACCCAGAGGAACTGAAAGATGGCCAGCGACGCCAGGGATGGCACAGACAGGGGGAGCGCCAGATAAAAGAACGACTGCTGGTAGGATGCGCCATCCAAGAACGCCGATTCAAAGAGATCCTTGGGTAGTGCGCCGAAAAAATTGCGCAGGAGGTATACGGCAAAGGGCAAGCCATATCCTGTATGAGCGAGCCAGATGGCAGGAAACGTACCGGTAAGACCAACGTTGGCATAGGCCCTAAACACGGGCACGAATGTCATCTGTAGCGGAACGACCAAAAGTCCCACAACGATGGAAAACAGCGCCAGGCGCAGAGGGAATTCCATCCAGGCAAACGCAAAAGCGGCAAAGGATGCGATGAGAATCGGAATCAAGGTGGCGGGGATGGTGATGATCAGGCTGTTCAGAAAGGATCGGGCCATACCTTGCGCGTCCAGCACCGCTTCATAGTTCTCCAGAGTCCACGTCTCGGCGGCAAAAAGGTTATCGGCCGCGGTCCACCAGCCGCTAGAGCGTATCTCACGGGGTATGCGCACCGAATTCACAAACACACCAAGCGAAGGCACCAGCCAGATCACCACGATCAACACGATGACCAGGTGCAGAGGTAGGCGAGCCAGGAACTTTTGAACATCGATTTTAGGGGCGTATCGAGCAGATCGTTCTTCGCTCATCGTAGGGCCTCCTGCTCCTGGAACCGACGAATGTTCAGCAGCATTATGGGCACAATAGCCAGCAACAACACCACGGCTATGGCGCTGGCCCGGCCATTGTGGCGGGTGATAAACAGCTCGACATACATCTGGTTGGCGATGACGTTGGTATCATAGCGGCCGGCGGTCATGACATAGACGAGGTCAAAGACCTTGAGGACATTGATCACCATCGTCGTCGCCACCACCGCGATGGTGGAGCTGATCAGCGGAACGGTGATCAGCCAAAACATCTGCCAGGCGTTGGCGCCATCCATACGCGCCGCTTCTTCTATCTCATCCGAGATACCCTTGATGGCGGCGGACAGAATTGTCATGGAAAACCCCGTCCACACCCAGATACCGGTGACGATGACGGCATAGGTGGCGGTGTCGGAATTCACTAACCAGCCGATGGGTTGCATATCTGGGAAGACAAAGGTGAGGACGGCGTTGAGCAAGCCAACGCCGGGGCGATGATCGTATACAAAGCGCCAGATCACGCCGGCGCCTACAAAGGAGATCGCCTGGGGCAAAAAGATGATCGATTTGGCAAAAGGTTCATACTTGACCTTGTCCATTAGGACGGCGATCACCAAGCCGCCGCCCACGGTAAAAAGCGTAAAGAGTACCAGCCAGATGAGATTATTCCTAAAGGCGATCAGCATTGCGCGGCTAGTAAAGGCAAATCGATAGTTATCGATGCCAACAAATGCTGTGGAACGGCGATCAAGTAGGCTTAGGTGGAATGTCCTTATAGACGGGTAAACAAGAAAAAAGGTTAAAAATAACAAGGCAGGTAGGATGTAAAACCAGGGACGCATACCACTCTTTTTCATGGTTCTCCTTGCGAGGGCGAGACAGCCCCTTGGGAGCTGTCTCGCGTGTTAGAACGTATCTATTGTTATGGATAGGTTTCTGGATAAGATTCCTGAGCGACATCCTCGATGCGCTGCAAGATCGCGTCAAGGTCTTCGGGGTTCTGAACAAACTCGAGCGTCCCGGCCCAGAAGGCGTCGTTGACCGCCGCCGGCATCATGTCCGAGGCGTCAAAGCGCACCACATCGGCAGTGACCAGGATTTCAGCGGCCCGACGGGTGAGCTCATCCGGATAAGCGTCCAGAGGAACATCTCTATTCGGAGCAATAAAGCCACCACGACGC
>SKLG01000109.1 GCA_007123335.1 Anaerolineae bacterium
CATGGGATATCTCCTCGCGGGTTGGGGCTGGCGATCTATCGTCCTAATAGGTGCCGGGCACTTGGCGCCGATGGCGCAAGTGCCCGGCACCTGTATGACCATCCCTTTTTACGAGATGCTCCCCAGCTCCAACCCTCGCTCCACAAAGTATCGATACGTGTCATAATGCACCGTGTTCGGGATCGAGTGGTCGCTGTGCAGCGTATAGCCGCAGCGCCCCTTGACCACCGGCACCTTGGCCTCCAGCTCGGCGTCCACCTGCGCCCGGTCGTTGCTATAGAGCACGCGCACGTCGATGCCGCCCATGAAGGATAGCACCTCGCCATAGTCGCGATAGAGCTCTAACAGATCCATGCCCGCCTTGACCTCAATGACCTGTAGGCAATCCATCCCCGCCTCAACAAGCCCCGGCACCAATGGCGCCACATACCCGCAGGAGTGGATGGTCACCGGCAGCCCACGACTCCTGGCAAAGGCGAACCCCTTGGCGTGTCCGGGCTGCACGATCTCGCGGTACATGGTCGGCGACATGAAGGGGCGCCCTTTAAAGCCCATGTCCTCATAATACCAGATGCCGTCGGGCTCGCCCTCCTCGCTGAACAGGATCTCCTGCAGGTCGATGGTGAGTTGGGTGTAGGTATTCACCATGTCGCGTACCCAATCGGGGTCCAGCGCCATGCCCATGAGCATATACTGGTGGCCGGTGACGTTCTTCATGATCTCGAACACGTGAATGCCGGCCCAGCAGAAAAAGCGCTCCCGTTCGCGGGCGTGAGCCTTGGCCTGGCGATAGGCCTCAAAGTCGATCCGCGCCCGGTCGGGGGTCAGCCGCGGCTTGATGTGCTCCTCCCAGCCGGCCCGGTCCTTGACCAGGAAATCGACGTGCTCTGGCGTGGCATCGTGCAGCTTGTGACGCCGCATGAGCGCGCCATCGCCGTCGCGCACGAGGATCGTCTCCTCGGTCTCCTCGATTACCTCTGGCTCCATCTCGAGGTCGGCCACCAGCTTGAAGGGCGACACCTTGTCCATATCAAAGCCAAAGTGGTCGGCTAGGTCCTCGTCCTCGGAGATGTGGCCCTCCTCGGTCCACACCTTGCGCGTATCGCCCCAAAAGTGTTCATAGAGGCCGATGCGGTCCACCGGCTGGCGGCGGAGCAGATTGGTCATGCGTTCGATGGAGGTCATGGGGTGCATCGTAATGGTTTCTCCTCAAGCTCTGGTTCTGAATAGTCGATTACTGCAAAGCCATTCTCCGTCAGGAGACGGTAGAACGTCCATCGGTCGATCTCCATCACCTGCGCCGCAAGGCCTGCGGAGATCCTCCCTTGCTCATACAACTTGCCCAAGGTAAAGAGCAGCGCCTCACGTCGGAACGTGTCCGGATCCTGCTTGAGCGCGATTAGCAACTCCTCTGGGAACGAAACCTCCACATCCATATCAAAACTCCTAAACCGCGTGTCTATTCATCCGGTCGATTCCAGTTACCGGGAAGGTACGGGAACTCGCTCTCCAGATCGTCGCGCAACTCGACGCCCAGGCCCGGTTTGTCCGGTATATCAAGATAGCCATTCTTCACGACCAGCGGCTCCGTGAACAACCCCTCCTTGAGCGGGTTGGGCGTCATGTTCGATTCGAGCAGCAGGCGGTTGGGGATAGCCGCCATGAGGTGGGCGTTGGCAATGGCCACCATCCCGCCCTGCCAACTGTGGGGGCAGCAGAGGATGCCTCGCTCGTGGGCCATGCGCGCCATATACCAGGCCTCGGTGACGCCGGCGTCGTCGCAGCCCTGCTGCACAATGTCATAGCCGCCGCGATCCACCCACGCGGCCAGGCCGCCGCGGTTGGGCTGCCCCTCCCCGCCAGAGACCTTGACGGTGCGCAACTCCTCCTTGATCCGCAAATAGTTGTCGATGGCGTCCTCGGTGCGCCGGTTCGTCGGCTCCTCCCACCAGAGAAAGCCCAGCTCCTCCAACACCGGCGCCAGTTGCAGGCACTGCTCCATCGTCAGCCGACAGTTCGACTCTTGGATGAGGTCGAAATCGGGGCCCACCGCCTCGCGCAGGCGCCGGATATTGGCGATGTGGCGCTCCATGGGGATGCCCAGCTTCTGAAAGCCCGCCCCCGGCCGGAATTTGAACGCCTTGTAGCCCGCGGCCTTGTGGCGCAACCCCTCGTCGATGAGGTTCTCCGGACCGGCAAAACGGGTATCCGGCTTCCAGCTATACTCGCCGCCGCTAGCATAGACCGGCACGTGGGGATCGGGCTCGTTGTCGATGGCCAGCAGCCGGTACAGCGGCACGCCCTTGGCCTGACCGATGAGGTCCCACATCGCCGTGTCCACCGCTGCCCAGATGGCCGGAGCGCCGTGGGCGCATTTGCCCGCGGCCAGGAACTCGACGTCAAAGGGGTTCTTGCCGATGAGCGAGGGCTTGATCACCTCCTCGGCATAGCGCTTCATCCGCTCCGGGCCGCTGTAGCGGCTGGCGCCGCCGATGCCCACCAGTCCGGCATCGGTGAACAGCTTGACGATGACCGTCGTCGTCTGCCAGATAATGAAATGGTCGTCGCCATCGGGCCACTCTTCCTCCGGCTTGAGCCGATAGGAGAGCAGCAGCACCTGCAGATCGGTGATCGCCAACGGCTCTCGCGTCACCCCCTCCAGCGGATGTCCTCGCCTGGACGATAATAATGTAGCCATATCCTGAGCCATGTCCCGTCTCCTCGTGTGTGCGCAACTATCCACCTCTCAAAGGGGCCAGCGGATACCCGCGTGATGCCCCTTTGAGAGGTGGTTCTACGATTACCAGCCGCCCCGTTCTATGATATGTTCAGATACCACGCTAGCTACCGATTCCTGAAGCTGAATCGTCAGTCCGCCATCCACCATCAGCGCATGGCCGGTGATGAACGACGACTCGTCAGAGGCCAAAAAGAGCGCCGCGTTGGCCACGTCGATGGGGTAGCCAATGCGCCCCACCGGATAGATCACCTCGGCGCGGCGCAACCGCTCCGGATGCTCGCGAATCGCCTGTTGCGAGCGCTCGACGACGATGGCGCCGGGGCATACGCAGTTGGCGCGAACACCTTGATGGCCATAGTCCACGGCGATCTGTCGCGTCAGGTTGATCATCGCCGCCTTGAGGCCATCATAAGGGGAATAATCGCGGGCGGCCAGCACGCCATGCACCGATGAGGTGTTGATGATCGATCCGCCGCCGGCCGAGATCATGTGCGGAATGGCGTACTTGCAGCCCAGGAACACGGCCTTGAGGCCGACGTCCATCGACTCGTCCCACTCCTCCTCGCTCAGTTCCAGAATGGCATGCCGAGGGCCGGAGAAAGCATTGTTCATCAGCACATGGAG
>SKLG01000059.1 GCA_007123335.1 Anaerolineae bacterium
GCGGCGCCGAGCTGGTCGCGAGCGCGGGCGGCGCAAGAGACGCTGACGCTCTACAAGACAGTGGCCGCAGAGGCCAAGAAATGAGCACGGGAAAGGGATAGATAGTATGGTCCAGTCTCGAGATGTCATGCAGGCGTACGATCATAAATTCGAAGAAGAGGGTTTTCGCAACAACGAGACCTTTTACCGCTGGGCCCTCGACTGGCTCGACCCGCAACCCGGCGCGCTGCTGCTCGACGTGGCCTGCGGGTTGGGTGATCTGCTCCATTTTGCCGCCAGGCGCGGCGTCCACGGCTGCGGCGTCGATCTGTCCTCGGTGGCAGCGCGGTCCACAGCGATCAAGGTGCCCGACGCCGGCGTGGCCGTGGCCAATGGCGAGCGGCTGCCCTTCCCCGACGAGACCTTTGACCACGTGACCATTCTGGGCAGCCTGGAGCATTTCATCTCGCCCGGCCAGGGCGTGCTGGAGATTCGCCGCGTGCTGCGTTGGGGCGGCCAGGCGCTGATCCTGGTGCCCAACGGCTATTATTTGCCCGATATCGTCTGGCGGGTGTGGCGGGCCGGCCGCGGGCCCGAGCACAAGCAGATCGTCGAGCGCTTTGCCGCCTGCCAGGATTGGCGCGCCTTTATCGAGTCGGGCGGGTTGGCCGTGGAGCGCATCCGTCGGTTCAACTTTCAGTGGCCGCGCAGCCGCGACGACTGGGGCTGGTACCGGGCGAACCCGCGACGCCTGCTTGGTCTGCTGGCCGCGCCCTTTATCCCTTTTAATCTATCCCACAGCTTTGTGTACCTGTGTCGCAAGGACCCGAGCAGCCGGGGAATGACCTTTTTGCCGCCCCACTGGCCGGCGCCGCCGCGGCTGGCAGACCTGCCCTGACCGGCCACATGCCCCCCACGAATGAGCGAGCGCTGACGTCAGGGGCCGAGGTCGCCTGGCCGCAGCGCCCGGCCTGGCGGCGTCATCCGCTGTGGCGCGCCTTTGCCATCGTTGCCGGCATCACGGCGGTGGGCCTCTCGACCTTTTACATTATTGCCCGCCTGCGCGAAAACCTCGCCCAGTTGGGCGAATGGCGTCTGGCGCCCGCTCCGCTGCCAATGGTCGCGGCCATAGTGCTGACCTTTCTCTGCATCATTCTCGGCGGGATGAGCTGGCAGCTTGTGTTGGGGGCATTGGGACAGCGTCCGTCGCTGCGCGATTGCCTGCGCGCCCAGTTCCTCTCGAATCTGGGCGGCTATTTGCCCGGATATGGCTGGAAGTTTGTGGGCAAGGGGTTGCTCAGCCGACGCTTCGCCCAGCCGGGGATGGTGTCGGCGGCAGTGTTGATCGAGTTCGCCTCGCTGGCCGTGACCCGCCTGGTGGTGGCGCTGGCGATAGTGCCGGCAGCGTTCGGCCAGCGCCTGGGGGTGCAGCCCTCATGGTGGCATGTTGCCCTGACGCGGACGTTGGCCATAGCGCTGCTGGTGGGCTTTCCCTGGGGGCTGCGCGGCGTCGCGACGCTGGTCAACGGACGCCGACGCGGCCGCCGGCGTCTGCCCGAGGTGCATGCGCGGCGCTTGTTGGCGGCCCTGGCGCTCATGGCGTTCACCTGGATCATCTATGGCCTGGGCTTTGCGCTGCTGGTGCGCGCCATCGATCCGGCCATCACGCCCGGTGACGCGCCGATGCTGATCTTTGGCGTGACCTCCTCCTACTTGGTGAGCCTGCTGATGTTCTTTGTACCCGCCGGGCTCGCCATCCGCGAGGGGGTGGTGCTGCTGACACTGGAACACACCTTGACCCCAACCTTGGCGCTGGCCGCAGCGGTGTTGAGCCGCCTCGTCCTGTTGGCCGCCGAGCTTGTAGGCGCCGCCATCGGCGCGCTGCTCCGCGAGGGGCGCACGAGCCCGTCTGAGGCACATAATCCGTCAATGACACCAAAGGATTAGGCGCGGATGAGCCGGTGAGAGCCACCGGGCGCGCTCTTTGCGGCATCTCAGCGAGCCAGAAGCCAAAAATAGTCCGAATGGGCGATTGATTCTCGACCCCGAGTGTGCTTAAATAAGAGTCAGATGCCCTGCGCGTCCTCGGCCCTGATGGTGGGGCGCCGCAGACGTCAGGACCGAGAGTTCTTTCACTATCCATCATGGCGCGATGCTAAGGAGAAAGTAAGCAATGAAGATGCGAATCGTATTGGCTGTGCTGTTGATCATCGTCAGCCTCCAGGGGCTGGGCATGATCGCCAGCGCACAGGGACCCGCGGGCACGTGGGCGTCGGGTATCCAGATCCAGAACCAGAGTGAGACCGCCGATGCCAACATCACCATCACCTTCTACTGGGCGATGGGCACGGCAAACGAGGGCCAGGTGGCGCACACCTTTAACGACGTCATCGATGCAGGCAAGTCCAAGACCTATTATGTGCCGGCGCACATCCCCGGGCTGCCCTCCGACTTTGTCGGCTCGGCGGTGGTGACGGCGGATCAGCCGGTGGCGGCCATCCTGAACACCACGCGCACCGATAGCACCGACAAGCGCATCGGCGCGGCGACGGGCGTCCTCTCCCCGGCCACCAAGGTCTATGCGCCCTATCTGCGCAAGAACTACTATGGGCGCAACTCGTACATCGCCATTCAGAACACCAGCGATCAGCAGGCCACTGTGACGATCAAGTACTATGATCGGGCTACCGGCGACGAGATCGCAGCGGCGATGGAAACCCACACCATTAAGGCTTTCTCGACCGCGATCTCGTATCAGGACCAGAACCAGAATCTCCCGGCGGGCGGCGGACCCGCCAGCTTCCATGGCTCCGCCATAATCGAGAGCAGCCAGCCGCTGGCCGTGGTGGTGAACAACGCCAATGCAGGCACCAGCCCCCAGACCGCCGGTTTCGAGAGCTACAACGGCATGACGGCGGGCGCCACCAAGCTCTATATGCCCAAGCTGACGGTGAACTACTGGGACTATCAGTCCAGCTTTACCGTACAGAACACGGGCAACGTGGCGACGGAAGTGGATGTAACCTACACCTTTGGCGCCAACACCTACACGCACACGAACCCGTCTCTCGCCCCAGGCGCGTCTTGGCCGGTATACCTAGCGGCTCCGGCGCAGTCCAACCTGCCTGAGGGTCTGTCGGGCGCCGGTTCGGCCGTCGTGACCGCCAACCAGCCGTTGGTGGGCATCGTCACCGAGGTCCATGAGCAGGGCAATAAGGGCTTTGCCGTGATCTCGAGCGCCGTTCCCGAGGGCACGGGCACCGGCGTGGTGCTCTTCCCCAAGTTCGCGCGCACCTACTATAACTACAACGGTGGTATCCAGATCCAGAATATCGGCACCCAGGCAACGACGGTGACAGCGGTCTTTTCACAGGCCGGGCGTCCC
>SKLG01000321.1 GCA_007123335.1 Anaerolineae bacterium
ACCTACGGCGTCGACGAGGAGCGGGTGCGCGATGACTTGCTCAAGCTGCTGCAATCCCTGTCGGCGGTGCTCAATGACAACATCTGCGAGGCGCCCAGCGCGCGCATCACCCCATTTGGCAGCCATAAACGCGAGCTGCCGGTGCTCTCCGAGATCGCCCTGACCTATAACTGCCAGAATCGTTGCACCTTTTGCTATGCCGACTCGCCCAAGCGCGGGCGCGAGGTGCCCGAGATGACCACCGCCGAGGTGCAGACGATCATCGATCGCATCTACGGCGAGGCTCACTGCCCCACCGTCTCCTTTACCGGCGGGGAGCCGACGTTGCGGCAGGACCTTGCCGAGTTGATCGCCTATGCCAAAAGCCAGGGTGGACCCGACGCCGGCATGCGCGTCAACCTCATCACCAACGGCATCCGCTGCGCCGACGCTGCCTATGTCGCCACCCTCGCCGAGGCCGGGCTAGACTCGGCCCAGGTGAGCATTGAGGGAGGCTCGGCCGATGTACACGACGCCATCACTCGGCATCCGGGCTCCTGGGCCAAATCGGTCCAGGCGGTGCACAATCTGCGCGCCGCTGGAATCCACACCCACACGAATACGACGATTTGCAGCGGGAATCGCGAGCATCTGCTGGCGCTCGTCGATTTCATCGCCGACGAACTCGGCTCCGAATACTTTTCCATGAACATGGTCATTCGCACCGGCGCAGCGCTAGAGCAGGACACCAGAGACCCTGGCCCCAACGCCGAGATTCGCTACAGCGAGGTGGGCGATCTCATTCGTCTGGTACAGCAGCGAGCCGAGGAAAAGGGCGTGCGCCTGGTCTGGTACTCGCCGGTGCCCTATTGTCTTTTTAACCCGGTCCAGGCCGGGTTGGGCAGCAAGTCGTGCGCCTGCGTCGATGGCCTCATCTCGGTGAATCCGGCCGGCGAGCTGTTGCCCTGTTCCAGCTTTGAGCGCGGCATCGGCGACCTGCTGCATCGGCCCTTCCGCCAAGTCTGGTATTCGCGCACCGCGCGCTATTGGCGCGATAAAGAGTTTTTGCCGCCGATGTGCCAGCGGTGCGACATTCGCGACATCTGTTGTGGTGCATGCCCTCTCTATTGGGATGAATGCGGCAGCTTTGAGGAGCTACGAACGACGATGGACGCCGCTCCCCCCATGGGTGCGACGTTGAACTGGAAGCTAAGAAAAGCCCTGTGGTCCGGCACCTGGGGCGTGGGCCTGCGCAAGCCGTAGCGGGAGAGAAACAGGATGGCAAAAGACGTCAAGTTGGGCCTGGCCGAGTTCCATCGCTATCTGGATCAGACCCGCCGCAAGGTGGAGGTCTGCTATACCGAGGTCGAAGAGGTCCAGAAGCAGTTCAACGACATTTTCAAACGCGAGCTCGAGGTCTGGCAAGAGCGCTTCTCCTTTTGTTTTCCGCGCCTCCTCGCCCAGCGCGACGAGATGCCCGAAGCCTTTCGTAAACATATTGCCCAGGTCGAGTCCGAGGAGCAAAAGCGTATTCGTCAAGAGATCGCCGAACTCGAGAACAAGATCGCGGAGAACGAGCGACGCATGGACGAACTGCTGGCCGGCGCCCAAAATACGGCCGAGGCATTGCGCAAGGCCAATCCCAAGCTCAATGCGCGAGAGGAGCAGCTCAAGGCGCTCATCATCCAATACGAGGACGAGTACGCACGAGCCTTTGAGGAACTGGACAGCCTGGACACCTTTCCCCTGGGCTGGTTAACCCATTTCGGCAAGATTCGCCGCCTAAAGAGAGTACAGCGGGAAGCCAAGAAAAAGCAGGATGAGGCTGCGCTCAAGATGCGCGAGGTGCGCCAGGAGTGGGTAGATCGCGTGGAAAAGGCCGGCGAGACACAGGCAGAGCTCCGACAAGAGTGGCAAACGCTGAGCGTGGCCACCGCCCAGTTCAAGAGCGAACTCGATCAAAAGGTCACCGCGTTTGACGCCCTCGCCGAGCAAGCGGCGATCCAGCGGGTGCTGGAGGAGCTGCCTCAGACGCCCAAAGGACTGGAGGGCGAGTTGGGCGAGGCTATCCACAGTCTGGTGGAGCATAACAAGATCCGATGGAGCTATGAGGAGGGCCTCAAGGCGGTAGCCGAGGCGTTGGGCCTGCTCAAGGGGATCGGCGAGGGGATCGAGCGGTTCCGGCGCAGCGTGGGCACTGTGCTGCAAGAGCAGCGGCGCCACAACCTGCGGGCCATCAACATCGTTGTGCCAGCCTCTGTAGTGGCGATCAATGGAATCTGGCCCGATCTGCGCACCAGGATCAAGGACGAGAAGCAGATCGCAACCCGCCCCGTAGAGTTCAGCCGCATGGTCAAGCAGCGTCTGAGCGATCGACTGACCGACACCGTGATTCAGGCCTACTTTAACGACCAGGGCGAGGCCCTTAACCGGGCGACGAAAGCCTGGAACTGATTCGCCGTACGCTAGGATCCTCAAGGGCGCACGCGCCCCATCACGACACTGGGAGCAAGGTAATGAAGAAACTGTGGGCCACTCTGCTGGTATTGGCGTCGATCCCCTTTTTCATCGGGGGCATCCTCTTTCTGATCGCCGCCATCGCCGCGCCAAGCCGCGCGCTGGTGGGCCTGGTGCTGCTGGCCATCGGCGGCGTCCTGTTGAGCAGCGGAGTGCACTGGCTACGCCGCCTGGCCGCCGTGGCGCCTGACGTCCTCAAGACTGAGGCAGTGCAGTTGGCCCATCGCCTGGGGGGCGAGCTGACCGTCGCCCAGTTGCGCGCCGAGTATCGCATCGACCAGAACCTGGCCCAGCGCGTGCTCGACGAGCTGGTCCGCGAGGGCGCTGCCCGCGTCGAGCGCCGCGAACAACGCACCGCCTATGTCTTTTCCGGGCTCATGCCTTCGCTGGTGGAAAAGGTATGCCCCTATTGCGGCACCGAGTTGCCGCTGCGCAGTAACCTGCGCAAGTGCCCGAATTGTGGTGGACAGCTCGAACTCTCCAAGACCTAAGGAACCTCATATGCAGAGACGGAGAGGCGCCCAGGGACTGATCCGTCTCCTCGGCTGTGCGCTCCTGGTTCTGGCGCTGGTCGTCGGCGATGGAATCGCCAGCGGCCTGCCCGCGCCATCGGTGGGCGAGGCGCCTCCTCCCACAACGCCGACGCCGAGACCCGTGGCAGAGGCCACTATTCCACCTATTGCGGGCGTCAGAGTCGGCACGGCGACGCCACACTCCAGGCTGCCCCAACCGACGCCCCAGCTGGTCGAGCGGCTGCGCATGCAGCCCATGCCGACGAGATCGATCCCGACGCCCCAAGCCACCCGAGCAGCAGAGAGTTTTTCCCTCGGCGCACAAAGGCGCTTCTGGATTCACGACTTGGGCG
>SKLG01000242.1 GCA_007123335.1 Anaerolineae bacterium
CAGCGCCAACGAGCCTGTCGGCCAGCCAGTCCGGCTCGGCGGCCCGGCCGGTGTCGCGCAAAAAGGCATAGATGTTGGGCAAGCCACGCCCGGAGCAGACCCGCTCATAGCTGACGTGGCCGTGCTTTTGCTGGAGATAGCGCAGCAGCTCGACCTGCTCCTCGTCGTTGGGCGCGAAATCGGCGTGCCCGCCCTCGGAGGGGTGCGGCCGATAGCCCTCGCCGTCCCACAGCATATAGCCCTCGCCCAGGCCGGTGCCGGGGGCGATGATGGCCATGGCGCCGTGCTTGGGGTCGGGCTCGCCGGGGCTGAGGGTGCACAGGTCCTCCGCCCCCAGCAGCGGCACCGCCCAGGCGATGGCCTCCAGGTCGTTGATCAGGTGCGCCCACTCTAGCCCGAGGCTCTGGCAGACCTCCGCCTCGTCGACGACCCAGGGCAGATTGGTGCCGGTGGCGCGGCGGGCGCCATCGGCGGTCTCAACCACTGGCCCTGGGATGCCCAACACGGCGCAAGAGGCGGCCACGCCACGTACATCCCCGGCGCCGGCGAGAAACTCGCTCAAAATGTCTTGCAGGCTTTTATACTCCCAACTGCTGTATTGCGCCTCATAGAGGGGCCGTCGTGGCCCCTCCGCGAGAGTATAGATCGCCAGGCGGGTGTGGGTTCCGCCGACATCTCCGGCGATGAGCATGGCGGTGGCCCTCCTCTCAGCGGCTCACAAGCCCAGCATGCGAGCCATATTGCCGCCAAAGACCTGCTCGCGAGCCTCGTCGTCCAGGTCTGCATAGATGACGTTTCGGAGCGCCCATTCGTAACGCATGGGGCAAAAAGGCGTGTCGCTGCCGTAGCACAACCGATGGGCGCCCAACACATCCACCGCCTGCAGGACCTTGCGATAGTCGGCCTCCGAGTCGATGAGGTACCACGTCGCGTACTTAACAGCCAGGTCGATGACGGCGTCGTGCAGGCTGGGCATCCCCGAGCCGCCCATGTGCACGACCATGATGGGCAGGTCGGGGTACATCTCGGAGATTTTGGCGATACGGTAGGGATGGGTGGCCTCGAAATCGTTGGCGCCGCAGTGAAAGGCCAGGGCGATGCCGGCCTCGGCGATGGTGTCGATGAGGGGCAGGCTGAGCTGCGGATCGTCGATATAGTACCCGTCGCGGGCGCCGTTGAGCTTGATGCCCTTGACGCCATACTCCTGGATGCAGCGTTTGAGTTCGTCCTGCGCCTCGGCCAGCCCCAGCTTGGGGTTCACGCCGCCAAAGGGGACGATGCGGTCGGGGTGGGCCTTGGCGCCCTCATAGATGGCGCGGTTGTCGCCGGCTATCTCGCGGGTATAGGAGACCATCGGCCAGCAGACGGCGCGATCCACGCCCACGGCGTCGAGCTGGCGCAACATTTCGTCGACGCCGATCCCCGGCCTCTCGGCGCGGGAGGAGATGTGACAATCTGCATCAATGCGCATAGCGTGTGTCCTTTCGTGATAGCGGGATAGGGGCGGATCAGTAGCGGCCCACCCTCGGTTGTCCGTCGTCGGTGGCCAGCATGACGGCGTCAAAGAGCGTGCGCATCAACTGCCAACGAGTGTCGCGGTGGGCCGGCTCGTCCCATAGGTTGACGAACTCGTCGGGGTCCTCGGCCAGGTCGTACAGCTCGCCGAGGTCGCCCACGGGGCCGTTGGCGCCGCCGTGATACACGACGAGCTTGTAGCGGCCGTCAAAGAGCATGTTGGCCCGGCTGCCATGCGGCTGGTCGATGGCATCGTGGTACTCGCAGCGCACAAAGGGCCGATGCTGCGCGGGATCGGCGCGCCCCTCCAGGATGGGCAGCAGAGATCGGCCCTGCACCTCGGGGCCGATGGGCAGCCCCAGCGCCTCCTTGAGCGTGGGCACCAGATCGGCAAGCTCCACCAGCGCGTCGCTCACCAGGCCGTTGGCCCAACGCCCCGGCCAGGAGAGGATCAGCGGCACGTGCACGGCGCCCTCGTAAAAGCGGCAGCCCTTGAGCAGCAGCCCGTGGTCGCCCAGCATCTCGCCGTGGTCGCTGGTAAAGAGGATGATGGTGTTCTCGCGCTGGCCCGTCTCCTCCAGCGCGGCCAGCATCTGGCCCACGGCGTCGTCCAGGTGCTCGATCTGGGCGTAATAGGCGGCTACCATCCGCCGCGCGTCATAATCGTGGGGCGAGATCGGCGTCTTGGTCTGGTGATCGACGTTGGAAAAGCGCAACTGGCTCTCCAGCTCCTCGGGGCGAAAGCGGGGCAGCGGCATGGCGTCCACATCCATGCGCGCCATATACTCGGGCGCCGGGTCAAAAGGCGGGTGAGGGTCAAAGGGATTGACGCTCATCAGCCATGGCCCCTGGCGCTGCTCGCGGATAAAGGCCACCGTCTCCTCGGCGCACCAGGTGGTCTGGTGGTAGCGAGCGGCGATGCCGGCATCAAACTCGGTGCGGGCATCCGAGCCATCGGGGGTCTCGCCGCCATAGGCCTCCTCCCACACCACGCCCTGGTCGCTGAGCCACTGCTGATAGTCGTGTTGGGCGGTGGGCCAATAGGATTCCGGCTTGGGGTGATGGCTCCATTTGAACACGCGATAGCCGTCGTCGGACCGCTGCTCCACCCGCCCCTCGCACGCGGAGAGGTGCAGCTTGCCCACCAGGCCGCAGTCATAGCCCAGATCGGCCAGCTCGCGGGTGATGAGCGGCACGTCGGGAGGAAAGAACTCGTTGCCGTTGCGGTTGACGTGCAGAGTGCTGGGATAGCACCCGGTGAGAAAGGACGCACGGCTGGGCGTGCAGATGGGCGCCTGGCAATAGGCGTGGGTAAAGGCCACCCCTTCGGCCACGAGACGATCCAGGTTTGGCGTGCGGATGTGCTCGTTGCCCAGCGCGTGGATCGTATCAAAACGCTGCTGGTCGGTGCATATCCAGAGAATATTCGGCCTGTCTGCCATCACGTCATCACCTTTTCAAAGATCCATAGGGGCGCGGGCGTCCCCGCCCGCAAGCGCGTCTCCAATGCCTAGAGGATCACCCCATCGGCCACCAGCCGCTGCTGCAACGCGGCGACATCGACCTGGCGTGGACTGACACCCTTAGCCACGGCCATGGCCGCCGCCGTCCCCGCCGCCTGACCGGTCATCATCGCGGGCGGGATGAGCCGCGCGGCCTGCATCGTCCAGTGATCGGTGCTGATGCAGCGCCCAGAGACGAGCAGGCCATCGATGCGCTGCGGCACGAGGCTGCCATAGGGCACCTGATAGCTGCCGATGGGATCGTAGCTGATCCCGGCGCGGCCGATGGCGTCGTCAAAGGTGCGCCCAGAGGATACGTCGTCCTGGGTGATCGTCTGCTCGCCGGCGATGCGCCGGCTCTCGCGGGTGCCGATCTGCGAGGCGAACGCCAGGAGCTGCACCTGCTCAAAGCCGGGTACGCGCTCGCGATAAAAGTCCAAGGAGAGCAGGATGCGCCGACGCAGCTCGATCTGCACGTGGGTCAGGTGCTCGACGTCGATGGCGCTCAACTCGCCGGCGAAATAGCTGTGCACGTCGCCCTCGCCACGGCCCGGCTGGCCCCAGTTCGACAGGCCCAGGATGTTGACCCAATAGACGCCGGTATTGCTATAGGGCGTCGAGCCGAGGCCCAGGGGAAAGCCGCCCAAGGCACGCACCTCGTCGCGGAGGGCGCGGGCGCGGTCGGGATCGTCGCGCTGAAAGGCCTGGTAGCGCTCGCGATCGGCGCCGCCGACCTTGAGGTTGAGGCCGATGCACTGATGGCCGACGTCATAGGGGGCGCCGGAGAAGGCGGCGATGTCGCCGTCGCCGGTGGCGTCCACGGTGACGCGGGCCAGGATCGCCTGACGCCCCGATTTGGACTCGATGATGACGCCGGTGAGGCGGTCCTCCTCCACGAGGGCGCCGGCGGCCCAGGCGTGAAAGAGCAGGCCGGCGCCACTTTCCAGGCAGACCTCGTCGACCACCACCTGCAACAGCTCTGAATCGACGTGGAGGCGCAGGGGGGCGTCCTTGGCCAGCCCGCCGCGACGATCGAGGCGCTCCATCACCTCCCAGGGCAGCCCGCCGATGACGCGGTGTTGCTCCTTGTCGGCGATGCAATCCATATACAGCACCAGCCCGCCGGTGGCGAGGCCGCCCAGGCAGCCATAGCGCTCGACGAGCAGGGTTTGCGTCCCCTGCCGGGCGGCGGCGGTGGCCGCAATGAATCCCGCTGGCCCGCCGCCGACGACGAGGACATCGACCTGACGCAGCACGGGGAGCTCACGGGCTGGCTCGACGACGGTAAGCATGATGCACCCTCCCTGGATGAGCGGAATAGCCAAAAGGGAACGGGAGCATTCTAGCATCGGGGCGCTTTCGGCGCAAACGCTCCCTCACAGCCTGTTTTAAGATTTGACAGAATGACCAAATGTCGTATACTTGTACATTGCTAATCATGCGACCAGTCGAGCTTCTAGCCCAATTCACTTCCTCTGGTGCGTGCACCCTGCCTCCCGCAGGGCTTGCCGCGCACATCATATCGGGAATCACGATCCACGCAAGCGCTCGATGGCGGCGCACCAAGCAACCACAGGCACACCACAAGGTTCCCAATCGTATTGTTATCTAATCTACGAGGTAGTATGGGTCGAGGGGTTCAGGCTCTCAGCCATAAGGAGAAGGATTACTCATGGCAGTTGTGACAACGCACCGTGAGACTGTGCAAACTGGGGCGGGGGTGGGCACCAGGCAGAACGGAAGGCGCAAGAGCTATGCGCGCATTCCCGAAGTGATGGAGATCCCCGATCTCATCAAGACGCAGCTCGAGTCGTTTGAGCAGTTCCAGCGCGAGGGACTGCGCGAGCTCTTTGACGAGATATCCCCTATCGTTAGCTTTAAAAAGAACCTGGAGCTGCACTTTCCGGGCCTGAACGAGGACATCAACCAGGATTTTGGCCTCGATTATCGCTTTGACGAGCCCGTCTATTCCATCGACGAGTGCCGCGAGCGCGAGGCCACCTATGCGGCGCCGCTCTATGTCACCGTTTTGCTCTACAACCGCGACACCGATCAGCCTATCGTCCAAGAGGTCTATATCGGCGACTTTCCGCTGATGACCGAGCATGGCACCTTTATCATCAACGGCGCAGAGCGTGTGGTGGTCAGCCAGCTCATCCGCTCGCCTGGCGCCTATTTGTCGTTGGAGGAGCATCGCACCACGGGGCGCCAGCTTTGCTCGGCCAAGCTCATCCCTGACCGTGGCGCCTGGCTGGAGCTGGAGACCAGCCGCCAGGATCTGCTCTCGGTCAAGGTGGATCGCAAGCGCAAGATCCCGGTGACCATCCTGCTCCGCGCTCTGGGCGCTGTATCCGATGGCATCGACGATATTGAGCTGTCCGAGGGCTCGGACGACGAGCTCTTTGCGCTGTTCGAGAACGTCGATAACATGCCCGACCATCAGTATATCGCCGCCACCATCGAGCGCGACCCCACCACGACGGCGGAGGAAGCGCTGGAAGAGTTCTACAAGCGCATGCGTCCCGGCGATCCGACCACGCTGGACAATGCGCGCAACTATTTGGTCTCGTTGCTCTTTGATCCACGGCGCTATGATCTGGGCAAGGTAGGCCGCTACAAGCTCAGCCGGCGGCTGGAGAACGATCTGCCCATCAGCCACCGCACGCTGACCAAGCGCGACCTGGTGGAGCTGGTGCGTCGCATCATCCAGGTCAACAACGGCATCAAAGACCCGGACGACATCGACCACCTCGGAAACCGCCGCATCAAGACCGTCGGCGAGCTGATCCAGAATCAGCTCCGCGTCGGCTTTTTGCGCATGGAGCGCGTGGTCAAGGAGCGCATGAGCACCCGCGATCCCGAGCAGGTCTCGCCGATCTCGCTCATCAACGTGCGCCCCGTCGTCGGCGTCATCCGCCAGTTCTTTGGCGGCAGCCAATTGTCGCAGTTCATGGGACAGCACAACCCGCTGGACGAGCTCACCCACAAGCGCACCCTGTCGGCGCTGGGCCCTGGCGGCCTGCGTCGTGAGCGCGCCGGGTTTGACGTCCGCGACGTGCACTTTTCTCACTATGGGCGCATCTGCCCCATCGAGACGCCCGAGGGTCCCAACATCGGCCTCATCGGCCGCCTGGCCACCTACGCCGAGGTCAATGACTTTGGCTTTATCGAGACGCCTTATCGGCGGGTCAAGCGTGTTATCGAGAACGACCCGGCGCAGCTCTTGGGGCGCACTATCCGTGAGAAGGTCGTCGATCCCGAAACCGGCGAGGTCCTCATCGATTCTGGTGAGGTGATCACCGAGGAGCTGGCGCAGCGCCTCGGCCAGCTCGATGTCGAGCGCTATCGCGTGTGGCCCTTTGTCACCGACGAGGTCCAGCTCCTGTCCGCCGACGAGGAGGAGCGCTACGTCGTCGCGCAGGCCAACTCGCCGATCGATGAGCTGGGGCAGTTCGCCACCGATCGCGTCTCGGCCCGGGTATACGACAAGTTCCTGATCGAAACCGTCGATCGAGTTTCCTACATGGATGTCTCGCCCAAGCAGATTGTCGGCGTGTCGGCGGCGTTGATCCCCTTCCTGGAGCATGATGACGCCAACCGCGCGCTCATGGGCTCCAACATGCAGCGCCAGGCCGTTCCGGTGGTGCGACCCGAGGCGCCGGTAGTGGGCACGGGTATGGAGGGGTACGCCGCTATTGACTCGGGCCAGGTACTGCTGGCTAACAGCGATGGCATCGTGCGCAGCGTGAGCGATGGCCGCATCGTCATCGAGGGCGAGAATGGCGTCGAGGTCTATCCGTTGCGCAAGTTCGGTCGGTCGAACCAGTCGACCTGTGTAGATCAGCGTCCAGTGGTGGAAAAGGGCCAGATGGTGACCGCCGGGCAGCTCATCGCCGACACCTCCTCGACGGTCAACGGCGAGTTGGCGTTGGGTCAAAATGTCCTCGCCGCGTTCATGTTCTGGGAGGGCGGCAACTTTGAGGACGCCATCCTGGTCAGCGAAGAACTGGTGCGCACCGACAAGTTCACCTCGATCCACATTGAGAAGCACGAGTGCGAGGCCCGCGACACCAAATTGGGCCCCGAAGAGATCACGCGTGATATCCCCAACGTGGGAGAGGACGCGCTCCAGAACCTGGATGAGGAGGGTATCATCTATGTGGGTGCCGAGGTTGGCCCTGGCGACATTTTGGTGGGCAAGATCACGCCCAAGGGCGAGACCGAGCTCACCCCAGAGGAAAAGCTGTTGCGTGCCATCTTTGGCGAAAAGGCCCGCGAGGTGCGCGATTCTTCCCTGCGACTGCCCCACGGTGAAGAGGGGATCGTCGTCAACGTACAGATCTTTACCCGCGACGAGCACCGCGATCTGCCGGCCGGCGTGGAGCAGATGGTGCGGGTGAGCGTGGCCCAGCGGCTCAAGCTCACCGAGGGCGACAAGATGGCCGGTCGCCATGGCAACAAGGGCGTCATCTCCAAGGTGGTGCCCGTTGAGGATATGCCCTATCTCGAGGATGGCACGCCGATCCAGATCATCCTGAGCCCGCTGGGTGTGCCGGGTCGTATGAATGTCGGCCAGGTGCTCGAGACCCATCTGGGCTGGGCCGCCGATCGCCTGGGGTTCAATGTGATGACCCCGGTGTCCGATGGCGCCAGCGAGGCCGAAATCGCCGCCGAGCTCGCCCGTGCCTGGTTGATGGATCGCGCCTGGCACGAGCTGAGTGAGCGCACATGGTCGTGGCTGGCAGAGCAGAACATCGATGGCGAAAGGCTGTGGGATGATCGAGAAGCCCGCCAGCTCTTCTTGGGCGCCTATCTCGATGAGCGCGGCGTTTCTCTCGACGAGATCGACGAGATTCTCGGCGATGAGGTGCTGGCCCGACGCATGTGGCTCCATTACTGGCTCGCCGAGCACGGTCAGGATACAGAACGTCTGATGGTCTATGAGCAGAACGGTCTGTCGCACGCAGAGCGCGATCAGGCCGACGAGATGGTGCGGCAGTTATGCCTGCGAATCTGGCTCCAGGATCTCGGTCATGAGGACGCCGATGCTCTCAATGAGGAGGCGTTGGACCAGCGCGCCATCCAGTTAGGCCGTGAGCTCAATCTGCCTCTGCCTACTACCGGCAAGATGCGTCTGTACGATGGCAAAACCGGCAATCCCTTTGATCAGTCGGTCGCCGTGGGCGTCATCTATATGCTCAAGTTGATCCACCTGGTCAAGGACAAGGTGCACGCTCGCGCCACAGGCCCCTACTCGTTGGTGACGCAGCAGCCGCTGGGCGGCAAGGCCCAGTTCGGCGGCCAGCGCTTTGGCGAGATGGAGGTGTGGGCTCTCGAGGCGTATGGCGCCGCCTATACGCTGCAAGAGATGCTGACGATCAAGTCCGATGACGTGATGGGGCGCGTGAACACTTACGAGGCTCTGGTCAAGGGCGAGTCCGTCACCGAGTTTGGCATCCCCGAGTCGTTCCGGGTGTTGGTCAAGGAGCTGCAAGCCTTGGGCTTGGCCGTGGATGTGCTCGACGAAAAGGGCGAGATCATGCAGTTTGGCCGCTCTGAGCGCATCGATCGGCTGCCTAACCTCGGCTTTGGCCTGGGATTTGGTCCCTCCTCATAAGCGCTTAATCGACACCCTTGTCGATAGGCATCAGAAAACGGTCTCGGAAGAATCTTCCGAGACCGTTTTCATACTTGTGTGGTTTCCTGGCCCGTTTAGGCCTCAACCCCTGCTTCTCGACAGTACTAGGGCTCTATGTTGACCGTCACCGAGTTCAGATGCTCGATAGCGCCATCTCGCGGGCTGATCTCGTACACCGACACCCGACCGATCTGAGCGGTGTCAGGCGGGGTAAACTCGACGGTGCCCGTAAAAGGCCCATACTGGCCGATCTCGGCGTCGATCATCACAAAGCCCTGGCCGATGACGCTGCCCGTCTCATCCATCACATCTACGGCCAGATTATTCTCAAAGCCGCTGCCGAACCCCGTGACAGTGACCGGGCTCGATATGGTGTCGTTCATACTTGGGCTGGTGATGACGATGGCTTCCTGCTCAAATACCAAGTCGTTGTCGTTGGGAGGAGGCGGGTCAACGCCGTCGGGGATAAGCAGTCGCTGCCCCACAAAGATCAGATTCGTGTTCCAGATGCCGTTCAGTCGGGCAATCTCCCACACGGTGGTCCCGAATCTGTGGGCTATACCGGTTAACGTGTCCCCCCACTGGACCGTGTATTCGAAAAAGTCCTGCTTCTCTACGGGGATCCTGAGCGTCTGACCAGCAAAGATCAGATGACGGTTGACGATGTTGTTAGCATCCACGATCTGTTGAATCGTCACCCCATAGCGCCAGGCGATCCATGACAAGGTTTCCCCAAATCTGACCCTGTGTGTGATATACTCGGGCTCTGGCTCGCCAGCGTTGGAGACGACCGGCCCCAAGAGCATACCTGCGAGTATGATGGCGACAAATACGATGTGGAACATGCGCTTCTTTACCATGAGAACCTCCCATCCCTTGCGGAATCAACAGAACACCCACCGGAGCCAGTATACAAAGCCCAAATAGCCATGTCAACCGATTGCTCGCCTCAAACAGGGCTTATTCGAGGGGAACAGTGTCACCTACCGCTTGCGCCGCCCTACTGTGCGTTGCAAAATGATGATAACAGCCAACAAGCCGACCAACGTCAGCATCTGTGGCGTTGGCTGGGCCAAAACAATCCAGGCTAACACGCCGGCCAAGATGATGCCGATAATCGTATAGCGCCCCCATTCGCTCAGCCACACCGTCTGCCAGCGAGCGAGCAAAGCATCGCTGCCCGAAAGCCCTTGATCCAACGCGCGCCGATATTGTGTCAGCGCTTCCTGACGTTGCCCGTTGCGGCTCAGCGCCAACGCATAGGCATAGCGCGTGCTCGCATCGTCCTCGGGTAGGTGCTCCAACGTCTCGCCCAGAACCTCTACCGCGCGCTCGCTCTGACCGCGTACGATCAGCAATCGCCCCAGAGCGCTGCCCGCGCGACCAAAGTAGGGGTTCATGCGGAACGCGCGCTCCAGATATTCGATGGCCTGATCATAGTGCCGAGCCCTGGCCTCCAGGATGCCCATGTTGGAAAAGGCCAGGCACGCGGCGTAGGGATTGACCTCCTCCAACGCAACGACGTGCTGCGCAGCCTCCATAGCCTCCTGCGCATTGCCGGCGGAGAGATGCCGATACGTCTCGGCGTGCCAGGCCAGGCTCTCGAGCTGGCGGCGGCGCGTCTCGTCGGCTATCCCCTCGATGAGCTCGCGGGCCCGTGCCAACTCGGCATCGGCCTCCTCGAGACGCCCTACATCGGCATAGACTTGCGACAGGGTGAGGTGCGGCTCTGGCTCCTCAGGCGCAAGCTCGATGGCGCGCGTCAGTGCCTCCGTGGCGTCATCGGTGTTGTCCAGCAAAAAGTCGAGCACCCCTGCTGCTGCATGGCCTTCATAGCGCTCGGGCTGCATGGCAATCGCCCGGCCGATGGCCTCTCTGGCCTCATCCTGGCGACGCATGCGCGTCAGCGTGCGCGCCAGCCCGATCTGTGCATCATAATGGTCCGGGTCGGCATCGGCGACCTGACGATAGAGCGCTAGCGCCTCGTCAAGCTGCATGGCATCATAGGCTTGATGGGCTGCAGCAAGCTTTTCATCGATCGGTACGGGCGTCTTGTAATTATGGTTGGTATCATCCATCAGGCAATCCCCCCTACATTATGAGCACAGTATAGCGAGAATGTGCCCACTCTGCAACGAGTTGTGCGAAAAAAGAGTGCCGGGCAATGCCTGAGATGAACGCCCAAACCGGACCGCGCCTGTCTGTACATCGGTTCATATTCGAGCCTTTGGTCTATATGACTGTGTAGGCGATGTTTGGTTGCGGGTCGAGTCGGGAGATTCATAAAAAGAGAGCGTAAACAAAAGAGGTGAGGCGCATCCTTTAAGATACGCCTCATCTCATCTAATGCATCACACCTAGCGTCAACCGCTTGCGTGGCGGCCAAAGCTAGCGGATCTGCCCTCGCACCTCGCCCGCTGGAAATTGGCTGGTGTGCACGTTCACATACGTGTTGCCAGCGATGATCTCATCTACCAGATCGCCGAGGTCTGCTCCGGCCAGTGGACCGACCAGATCATCGGCGGTGATCACGCCCTCAGCCAGCACACCGTTAAAGCGCCCCTCAATGAGTTGTGGCGGTGGACCTTCGGGATAGAGCCAGGCAACCACCGGGCCATTCGCATCTGCCGGCGCCAGGTGAATGTGCGCCATGGTAACGTTCTCAATGTTGGCCACGATCAGCTTGTAACGTAAGCTCTCGCCATCCTTACTCAACTGGAATATGGCCTGCCCCTGCGCACGTGTATTCGCCGGCGGAACCTCCTGAGCGCCATTCAGATGGGCGCGGAAATTGCGGGGGCCGGCAGCCACTGGCGTAACCGTGAGTATCAGGGTCAGGATCAACGCCAGACCCATAAAGGTGCTCAAACGTCTTGTCTTCATGATCCTATCTCTCCTGCTATCGCTACACACTATTGGTAAGAACGAGCCTGTTTCGTGGGCGGGATACTTTGATATATGTCCCGCATCAGCGATTATCTTTATTATACTGCCAAGTCGGGATGGCAGAGGTCGGATTGGGTGAGAAAAGGACGGGGTGAGATAGCATAGGACAGGCTAGATCTCGAGGGTCGGATGGACGAAACTTTTGCCCATCAAGGGGACCTACACGAGTCCCCTTGATGGGCGGCTGTTACGTATGTACGGATTACCCGCCGCAAAAGGCGTCAGATTTCACGCCAGCCGAATCACCGACACATCTCGCGCCGCGGCCACCAGCCGTATCGTGTCGTTGACCTGCTGCGCGACGGCGCCCCACAGCGATCCCGCCGGCTTGAGGTCATGCCAGCGCTCGCCCAGCCGTAGCTGCACGGGCAAATCGCGACGCGTCGGGTTGGCCACCCACAGGTAGGCGCCGCCCTCGCCATCGTGCAGCCGTGCCTTGACCCGAGGATCGCTGCACCAGACGTGTCGTTCGACGCCGGCCCAGGCCAGTAGCTCGGCAAAGAGCGCCGGTGTCCGATCGTCCTCGTGGGTGGCATAGCCGGCGCCGGCCATGGTGCCCATCAACAGCGTCCGCCCCTGGCCAAAGCGGTGCTCCACGGCGACGACGCGGCCATCATCGAGCCAGCCCACCGG
>SKLG01000277.1 GCA_007123335.1 Anaerolineae bacterium
CAGGGCGAGGAGGAGGTGGAGCGGCGGGTCACCAAGAACACGCTGGCGCCCATCGGCCTGTCGCTGGTGAACAAGGTCATCGATATGGCCTTTGCCATGCTGATGCTGCGCATCCTGGGGCCGGTGGATGCGGGGCAGTTTGCGCTGGCCATCGTCGTCATCGCCTGGTTCGACATCCTGACCAACTTTGGGCTGAACACCCTGGTCACGCGGGATGTGGCCAAGGACCCCGCGCAAGCCAACCGCTACCTGTCGAACACCATCCTGCTGCGCCTGGGCCTGTGGTTGGTGGCCATCCCGCTGCTGCTCGGCTTTTTCGGGCTGCGCTGGCTGACCAAGCCCCTGGAGCCGGCGACGATGCTGGCCATCGGCCTGTTCGGGCTGGGGCTGCTGCCCAGCAACATCTCGGCCAGCTTTTCCGCCATTTTCAACGCCTATGAGCGGATGGAGATCCCGGCCTCGGTGACGACGCTGACCACGCTGCTCAAAGTCGTGTTCGGCACGGTGATGCTGGTCGTCGGGGCGGGCTATGTGGGGCTGGCGGGCGTGTCGATCGTGGTCAACCTGATCACCATGGTGGTGCTGTACACTCTGTTGCGGCGGCGGCTCTTCCGGCCGCGCTACGAGTTCGACGGGGCCTTTCAGCGGCGCATGTTCCGCGACTCGTATCCGTTGATGATCAATCTGCTCCTGGCCACCCTCTTTTTCAAGGTGTCGATGCTACTGCTGGAGTGGCTGGTGCCGGAGCCCAGGGTGCTGGGCTGGTACGGCGCCGCCTACAAATATGTCGATGCGGTGCAGGTGATCCCGGCCTATTTCACCATGGCCATATTTCCGCTCATGTCGCGCTACGCCAGCGACGACCGCGACGCGCTCTTTCGCGCCTATCGGCTGGCGGTCAAGCTGCTGCTGATCGTGGCGCTGCCCCTGTCCTTTGCCGCCTGGGCGCTGGCGCAACCGCTGCTGTCCATCCTGGCCGGCTCCCAATATTTGCCCCAGGCCGCCGATGTGTTGCGGGTCATGATCTGGTACATGCCCTTTGGGTTCATCAACTCGGTGACCCAATATGTGCTCATCGCGCTGGACCGACAGCGCTTTTTGACCCGGGCCTTTGCCATCGGGTTGGTCTTTAACGTCACCGCCAACATGCTGCTGATCCCCCGGTTCGGCTATATGGCGGCGGCGTATGTGGCTGTGGCATCCGAGCTGGCGCTGTTAATCCCCTTTGGCTTTGGCGTGCGCCGGTATCTGACGCGCATCCCCTGGGTGCACTGGGTGTGGAAGCCGGCCATTTGCACCATCCCGGTATTGGTGCTGGTGACCGTTCTGCCGGATCGCCTGGACATGATCGGGGCCATGGGTGGTCTGGCGTTGTATATCGTCGGGCTGGTGCTGTTCAACGTGTTCACCGGCGAGGAAAAGACCGCCCTCGGGCGGGTGGTGCCGCTGGGGCGGCTGTGGGGCCAATTGGGGCACCGATTGCGCACGCTGGGCGCCATCGGTGAGGAGCAGTAGCCGCCTGTTTCTGACATATTGGCCATCCACGCCATCTCGGGAGTGGATATCGCCCTGTGGGACGTGCTGGGCAAGGCCGTGAGCCAGCCGGTGTGGACAATCGTAGCTCTCGGCGCGTTGCCACTATGCCACCGCTCTATTGCATATCGTTATGTCTCGGCGCCGTTGCGTGGTGATTCTGCTAGCCTTTATCAACCCGCGGCTCATCCCCTGACTATGCCTCCCATCTACTCCCTGGAGATAGAGCATCGCGGCATAGGCATGATGGCGGCGCCAGCACCAAGTGGATCGGCTGGCATCGAGTGAGAGCTTTCCGCGCCTTGATCCAACGCAGATACAACTCTTTCCGACAAATCCCTCCGCAAATACTACCAAATACAACAGGTACTATCCCCTCGACGTGCTATATTTAATGTTGATGATTTTGTTGATACATTCCTACTGATCATTGCCTCATCACCCCCTCGCCTGCGATTGATCATCACCCATTTTACCTCGAAAATCAACACATCGTCGCACGTGGCCTTTGGCGAGCGACCGTCTTGACCCGTCGCTGCGCCTCACAGCGTGGTATCGTGCCGCCGACAAGGAAGAGACGAGTGCAAGGAGGTCCCATGTCCGATACATCGATGACGGTGATCGATCGCGATGGCGAGCGACGCCCCATCATCGGTCGCGAACGATCAGAGGGGTCCACGGTGGACCACGTGATTGTGCAGTTGGCCGATGGGCGACCTCTCTGGATCCTGGAGACGATGCTCGAGCCCGCCGATGATGGTCACTATCGGCTGCTCGCCCGCTTTGCCGATTTCGAGTCGGTGGAGGAGCGCTCCGAGATGGTCATCCCTGTGGTTGAAGAGCGGCTCAAGGTAGGACGGCGTATCCGTGAGACGCAGACGGTACGAATCCATAAAAAGGTGCACGAGCGCCAAGAGACGGTGGACGAGCCCACCATCCACGAGCGGGTCGAGGTGGAGCGGGTGACCGTGAATCGCCCCGTGGACGAGGTAGAAGACAGCCGCTACGAGGGCGAGACGCTGATCATACCCGTCTATCGAGAGGAGTTGGTGCTGCAGAAACGGCTGGTCCTCACGGAAGAGATTCGAATCACCAAGCGCCGCGAAAAAGAGCCCAACCCGCAGCAGATCACATTACGTGAGCAAGAAGTGGAGATTGAGCGCCAGGATATCGACGGCACAGAGCACACGCAATAGGTATGGTGTGTAGTAACGGCAGAGGAGGTGAGATTCTCAAGGTGTATTCTTGGGCCCGTTAGCACTGGTCCAAGATAGACTGGTTAGTTTTGGCAAGAATCATAGTTGTGAAGAGAGGGAACACTATGGCCACGACAGTTGTTGCATTGTATGATGAGCGAGCAGAGGCCAGGCGTGCGGTAGAGAGGCTGAACGATGCCGGTTTCGATCAACGGCAGATCAGCATCATGAGCCAGCAGCCTGACGAGACCGGCATGGAGGTCAAGCACGAGGAAGGCAACCAGGCGGGTGAGGGCGCCGCGGCAGGCGCTGGTTTAGGGGCAGTTCTCGGCGGCATCGCCGGCCTGCTGATCGGTTTGGGCACCATCGTGATCCCCGGATTGGGAGTATTGCTGGTGGCCGGTCCGTTGGCGGCGGCGCTGGCCGGGGCCGGTGTCGGTGCCGGGTTGGGCGCGCTGATCGGCGCCCTGGTCGGCCTGGGCATCCCCGAGGAAGAGGCCGAGTACTATGCCGAGGGCATACGCCGGGGCAACACCCTGGTGGCGGTCAGGACCAGCGATGAGCGGGTATCAGACGCCGTTCGCATCATGGAAGAGTTGAACCCGATCGATATCGAACGCCGTGC
>SKLG01000424.1 GCA_007123335.1 Anaerolineae bacterium
ATCCCTCGGTGATCATCTGGTCGCTGGGCAACGAGTCGGGCTATGGCCCCAACCACGAGGCCATGGCCAACTGGGTGCGCCAGTACGACCCCACCCGCCCGATACACTATCACCCGGCGGAGTACGCCCCGACGGTGGATATGATCTCCTTCATGTATCCTCCGGTGGCCAAGATCATCGACGCCGCAGAGAACGACGGCGATCCGCGGCCCATCCTGATGTGCGAATACGCCCACTCGATGGGCAACAGCACCGGCAACCTGAAGGAGTATTGGGAGGCCATCGAGAGCCATCCGCGGCTCATCGGCGGGTTCATCTGGGATTGGATGGATCAGGGCCTCCGGCAAGAGACCGACGACGGCCAGGTGTGGTACGCTTATGGCGGCGACTTTGGCGACGAGCCCAACGACGGCAACTTTTGCATCAATGGTCTGCTCTTCCCCGACGCCACGCCCCAGCCGGCGATGGAGGAGGTGAAAAAGATCCTTCAGCCGGTGCGCATCGAGGGCATTGTAACCAACGCCGTGGAGCTAGCCGCGGGTATTCGCGCCGTCACCGGCGTCCGCATCCACAATCGCCGCTGCTTTGCCTCGCTGGAAGGGCTGCGCGCCACTTGGGCGCTGCTGGAGGACGGCGTTGCCATCCAGAGCGGCGAGCTGGAGCTGCCCCCGGTTGCTGCGGGCGAGTCGGCCGAGTTGACAGTGCCGTGGGAGGCGCCGGACCCGCAATCGGGCAGCGAGCTCTGCCTCAACGTGGTCTTTTCTCTGGCCGAGGATACTTCCTGGGCGGCGGCGGGACACGTCGTGGCGGCTGAGCAATTGTGGATTAGCAAGGATGCCTCTGAAGGTGCCGAAGGTGCCGGGCACTTGGCGTCGGGTACGACGCGGTGCCCGGCACCTGGTGCAGCATCCACCGCGCCGCAGGTCGAGTCCTCCGAGGAGGCCATCGTCGTCCAGGGCGACGACTGGCGCCTGACCATCGATGGGCAGACCGGCGCAATGACCTCCTGGACGGTAGCGGGCGTGGAGCTGCTCAGCGCCGGCCCACGATTCCACGTGTGGCGCGCGCCCACCAACAACGACGACACCAAGCGCGGCGAGCAGCAGGCCGCCAATCGTTGGCGCGAGGCGGGGCTGGATCGCGTCGAGCACCAGCTTGTGGATATTTCCTCCGAGACCCTCGACGACGGCGCGGTGCGCGTACAGGTGCGCTCGCGTGTCGCGGCGCCGGACGTCGAACTGGGGTTCACCTGCACCTACACCCTGACCATCGACGGCGACGCCAACGTCCTCATCGAGACCCATGTCCTGCCGGACGAGGGGCTGCCCTTCCTGCCTCGCTTGGGCTTGCAGATGACGCTGCCCGGCGGGTTCGAGACGATGACCTGGTACGGGCGCGGCCCCCATGAGAGCTATGTCGACCGCAAGCAGAGCGCGTTGGTGGGCCTCTATAGCGGCACGGTGGACGAGCAGTACGTGCCCTATGTGGTGCCCCAGGAGCACGGCAACAAGACCGATGTGCGCTGGGTGGCGCTGACCAACGCCGAGGGCGTGGGGCTGCTGGCCGTGGGCCTGCCCCTGCTGGAGGTCAGCGCCCACCACTATACCACCGAGGACCTCACCGCCGCCCGGCACCTCCACGAGTTACAGCGGCGCGAGGAGATCACCCTCAACCTCGACCACCGCCAGGGCGGGCTGGGCAACGAGAGTTGTGGCCCCGGCGTGTTACCCCAGTATCTGTTGCAACCGGAGGAGACGACCTTCCGCCTCCTGCTGCGACCGCTGACGGGCGAGGATTATGAGGATTCCATGCGTCAGGCCCAGGCGCTGAACAGGCAGTGCCGGGGAGGGAGCTGAGCGCGTCGTCGGGCGCGACGCCCGCCGCTATTCGCTCACCTCACGCCAGGCGGCGATCATCGCCTCGACACTGCGCCAGGGCGTGTCGGGAAAGAGGGCGTCGACGGGGGCCAGGATAAAGCCCCCGTCCGGCGCCATGATCCGCACCACCTCGTGCACTGCCTGGCGAATCTCGTCGTCGGTGCCGCTGTTCAGCGTCACGCTGGTGTTCACGCCGCCGGCCACGGCCAGACGCCCGGCGCCGATGGCGGCGCGAAAGGCTGCCAGGTCGAGATCATCCTGCACCGGATCGATGTAGTAGAGCAGATCGACGCCGGCCTCGATGAGCAGTTCGGCCAGCGCTGCTACGCCGGTGGTCATGGTGTAGGCCAGGCGGGCGCCGGCGCCGTGGACGAGATCGGCCAGCTCGCGCAGGTGGGGCAGCACAAAGCGGCGAAAGAGCTGCGGCGACCAGAACTCGGTGGAGCTGTACCAGCCGCGCTGCACGATCAGGTCGACGCCACCCACTGCGTCGTATCCGAGGCCAAGCGCCCACTCGGTGCGCCGTCGATCAAAGGCATAAACGATATCGACCAGCTCCTGCATCACCTCGGGCTCGGTCATGGCCAGCATGATGGCCCCCTCTACCCCGCACAGCCACACGACGGCGTCCAAGCCAAAGGCGCTCCATGCCTGCACTAACACGCCCTTGTCCGCGGCAAAGCGCTTGATCCGGGTCATCCGCTGAGCATAGGCTGCCTGCTCCGTCGGCGAGGCATCTTGCAGCAGGAAGCGCAGCTTATGCAGATCGTCGGCGCCCGACACGGCGTGCTCTACGCCGCGCGGGATGTTCATATCCTCAAAGAGGGGCACATGGTCGGGCTGGAGCACCCACCCACGGGGCACCTCCTCATGGGTGCGCCTCACCACGTGGCGCAGCTCGCCGGCCGGCGTCTCGTAGGTGCGGCCCAGCAGGGTCTCGGAGCGGGCGCCCGTCGTCGACGTCTCCTGCCAATCGCGCACCCGCACCTGTGGATCGATGCCCCAGGGTGGTGAGACCTCGATGACGTCGTCCAGCCCGAGGCTCAGCCAACGCTCCACGCGGCAGAACTCGTCCTCGAGCGTCCAGGGCTGCGGCAACGTGTGGATGTGCTCCAGTCGCAGCGTGTACCAGTGGCGCACGGCCTCGCTGGTGAGCGTCGGGTCCGACGCCCGCCAGCGCAGATGGGCCGGCGGCTCCCAGCCAAAGCACCAACAGAGCAGCGGGACGTGATCTGGCTTACCGCCGTCGATGGCGGTGAGCAGGCGCTCTCGTGAGTTCATCGGTGGCGCTCCTCTCTCGGATTCGCGCAGAATAGACGCAGATATCGCCGATCCCAGTCTGCTCTAGGCCATCGTCGTCCAGCCGCAGCCGACGAGGCGGGCCAGGTGGCCCAGCGCCGGGCGGTGATCGCCATAGGCGGCCATCCAGTGGTGGCCCAGGCCCTCCTCGGCGATCCAGGTCAAGA
>SKLG01000589.1 GCA_007123335.1 Anaerolineae bacterium
AGGCTATTCGCCAAGATGACGTTGGCCTCGGCAGCGCGCACGACGTTGCGCACCTTGTCGATCTCTTCGCTACGCGCCCCGGCCAAGGCAAGAGCCAACTGGGCCTCGGCGCCGGCGAGGGCGGCGCGAGCCTCATCGGACGAGGCTATGGCCTGGCTGCGTTGTTCTCGTATGAGCGCGTCGTCCAGGCGGATGAGCAGATCGTCGGCAGCGACCGAATCGCCCTCGCCGACGGCCAGCGCCACCACGCGCCCCCCCACCTCTGAGGCGATGGTGATCTCTTCCGCCTCAATGTTGCCCGACAGCTCCAGCGCATGGTTCCTGGATCTATTCGACGAGCCACCGCTCGCCGAGCCGATGGAAACCACCGAGCAGCCTGAGGACACACTCATGACCAACATCACAGCGGCAACTAGGCATAAAACCTGTTTCATGCGTTTTCCTTTGCTTGGTGCGCCTGAACACTACTGATAAAGACATCCTCCAGAGAAGGGGCGATCTCTTGGATGGCATGGACCGAGATACCCGCCTCTTGGAGAACCGACGCGATGCGCTCGCGGCCTGCTTGCGCATCGTCGGTGATCACATGGATCTGCGCCCCATAGAGCGACACCTCCTTCAAGGCGCCCTGGTCGCGCAGCGCCATGATGGCGCGATCGGGGGACGCACAGTCGATCTCTAGCACCTGCCCGTGCATATGCTCGCGCTTGATCTCCTCCGGCGTGCCCATGGCGATCACGGCGCCGCGCTGCATAAAGGCCAGGCGATGGCACTGCTCCGCCTCGTCCATATAGTGGGTGGTCACCAACACCGTATGCCCCTGGTCGGACAGCGTATACAGCAGATCCCAAAAGATGCGCCGCGCCAGGGGGTCCACTCCCGCCGTGGGCTCGTCCAAAAAGAGGACCTGGGGCTCGTGCAGGATGGCGCAGCCCAGGGCCAGACGCTGCCGCCAGCCCCCCGCCAAACTGGCCGTGGCGGCGTTCTCCCGCCCGGCGAGATCGGCCATCTCCAACACCTGGGATCGGCGTTGGCGCATGCGGCTGCCGCGGACGCCGTACACGCCGCCGAAAAAGGTCAGATTTTGCCCCACCGTGAGATCGTCATAGAGGCTAAAATGCTGCGACATATAGCCGATGCGGCGGCGAATCTCGCGGGCCTGGCGGCTCACATCATAGCCCAACACGGTAGCCGTACCGGCACTGGGCTTGATCAGCCCAAGCAGCATGCGGATGGTCGTCGTCTTGCCGGCGCCGTTGGGGCCCAGCAAGCCAAATATCTCGCCGCGCCTCACGCTCAGGTGAACCTGATCCACAGCGACAAATCGTTTGAACGACTTGGTCAATCCGTCCACGACGACCACCCGATCATCGGGGTGCGTAAGATCGCTCACAACCTCTCCCTCTCATTGCAGGCGCCGGCGCAGCGAAGCGATGCTCAGGGTCCAAAAGACGACGTTCAATACGACCAACGCGGCCAGATGAGCCCAAACGGCCGAGGCCCCGCCCCCTCTGAGTAAAATGCCCCGCACAGCCGCCAGATAGTGGCGCAACGGTAACAGCTCAGAGATCCAGGCCAAAAATCCCGGCAGGTTATCCACAGGGACGACATAGCCACAAAAAGCCATATCAAAGAGGATCTGCACAAAGATCAACTGGGTGGCCTGCTGCTGGCGGGTTACCCGCGAGGACAAAAAGAGCCCCCAGGCGCTTTCGCTCAGGATGAACAGCAGCGCCACGCCAAAGAGCAGGAGGACCGAACCGCGCACCGGCATATCCCATCCATAGCGCGCCGCCGCAAAGAGCAGCCAAAAGTTCACCACCCCCACCAGCAACGGCGGCAGCATCTTGCCCAGGATCAGCTCAAAGCGGGTAAGGGGGGTGACCAGGAGCTGCTCCAATGTGCCGGTCTCGGATTCGCGCACGATGCTCAGCCCCGCCACCAAAAGCACCACCTGGTAGAGCAGGAACCCCAGTTGGGCAGCCAGCCGGGTCTGCACTGCCGTGACCTCAAAATATGGCGTGGAGCGCACATCGATGGTGGTGTTGGTCGCCGTTCCCCCCGTAATAAGCTGTGCCTGCTGGGCGATGGCGCCGTTGGCCGCGCTGAGCAGTTGCCCGGCCATGAGCGTGTTGCTTCCATCCACCACAATGAGCAGCTCAGAGGTGGTATCCGACGTCACCAGGCTGCGCTCAAAGCCTTCAGGGATGACCACCAGGCCGTGCACCTCTCCTTCATAGAGGGCGCGATCGCCGTCGGCAAGGCGCGTGAACCGCCTGGTGACCCGCAGCGCGCTGGTGTTCTCCAGGGCATCGATGAGCCGGCGCGAGCTGGCGCTGCGATCGTGATCGATGATGGCCAGGTGATCGGCGGCCCGCCCCTCCCCTCCCGACGCATGGACGATGAGGAACAGCAGGATCAAGGGCAACGCAAAAATCAAGCCCAGAAAGAACCGGTCTCGATAGAGCTGCCAGAGTTCTTTGCGCACCAGGCGCGAAACGCGAAAGAGCGTGCCAGACGACTCGGACATGCCGCTCAGGCCACCTTTCTCCGCGACAACAGCAGGCTGGCCAACAGAGCGATGCCGCTGATGCGCAGCAGGTTCAAGGTGTAGCCGCGCAGCTCATAGAGCCCGGCCCCCTTGAGAAAGAGGGCGCGGCTCATATCCACGTAATTTGTCGCCGGAAGCACGCGCATGAGCACCCACTCCATGAGGCTGTCCGGCTCCAGGGGCAGCAGCAGGTTGGAGAGAAAGAAGGAGGGGACGAAAAAGATGAAAATGATCAGGACAATGGCATGTCTCTGATTGACCATGGTGACGCCTACCAAGATCGCTATACTAATCAGAGACAGCATAAAGATGAACGTCAGCAAGATATAGTTCAGGAGCAAGCCGCGAAAGGGCACCTGAAACCACCAACGCGCCAGCGCCCAGGATAGCAAGGTGCCCGCCGTTCCGATCACCAGATAAGGGAGAAGCTTGCCCAGGATATACTCCACCGGACGGATGGGCGTCGCGAGCAGCCCCTCGTAGGAGCCGCGTTCTGTCTCGCGGGTGCACGCCAGAGCAGCGGCGATGGCCGGAAAGGAAAACGCCATCGCCATGAGCCCCGGAATCATGGCGTCGATCCATTTCAGCGGGGCATTGTACAAGGCACGCGTGCGCACATCGATAGGGGGCCGAACCGTGTCCGCCTCGGTGGCCAGGGTAGCCGCATACGCTTGCGTGCGCTGGATGACATTCCGACTGTAGGCGCGGCTCTGATGATAGTCAGAGCCGTCTAGGATCAACTGCAGGGTGGTCCCCCGGCCCGCAGCCAGGGCCTCGCCCCAGCCGACC
>SKLG01000172.1 GCA_007123335.1 Anaerolineae bacterium
AGATGCTGGCGCTACCGGTGAGCGAGCTGCGTGATGATGCCCTGGCGCAGAGTCTTGCGGCTTGCGATTGTGAGGCCGTGGTTGGGCTGCCACTCTTGGCCCACACCGAGCCGGTGGGTTGCCTCATTCTTGGCGTGGACGCGGCTACATTGCAAGAACGCGACCATAGTTTCTTGCGTACCATGGGACGCGCCATCGGACTGGCCATCGATAATGCCCGACTCTATCAGCAGATGGAGCGCCGGCTACGTGAGAGTCAGACGCTATACGACATCAGCCGCGCCCTCTCCTCGACCCTTGATCTCGACGCCCTATTGCACCAGATCGTGCGGCTGGCGGTAGATACCATCGGCAACGCCGACAATGGCGTGCTGCACCTCTTGGATGAGGAGACGGGTGAGCTTCATCCTCGGGCGCTGTCTTTTGTCGGTGAGGTCCGTCCGGATCGGTCTGGGCGCAGTGGCATGCGCATCGGCGAGGGCGTGGCGGGCATCGCCTTGGAACGCGGCGAACTCATGAATGTGCCCGATGTATCCAAGGATGAGCGTTTTGTCCGCGTAGGGGAGATGCGCCACTTTGCCTCGATGGTCGTCGTCCCGCTCAAGATGGCCGAGCGTCGCCTGGGCACGCTCAGCGTCGACTCCAAACGGCCTAACGCCTTTACCGTCAGTGATGAACACCTCCTCACCACGTTGGCCACTCAGGCAGCCGTGGCGCTAGAGAACGCGCGCCTCGTCCATGATCTGCAAAAGAGCTTGCTAGATCTCCGACAGACTCAGTCGCAGCTCATCCAATCGGCCAAGCTATCGGCTATCGGCCAGCTCATCGCGGGTGTGGCTCACGAGCTGAACAATCCCTTGACCGCGGTCATGGGCTATACGCAGCTCGTGCAAACGACTCCTGACCTGGATCGATCGGTACGCCGCGATATGCAAAAGATCTATGACCAGGCCGATAGGGCGGCCAAGATTGTCCAGAACCTGCTCACCTTTGCTCGCGAGTATCGGGCAGAACGCCAGGCGGTCGATGTCAACGAAGTCTTGCGCCGCACTCTTGATCTACGGCTCTACCAGTTGCAGGTGGAGAATATTATCATAGAGACCAATTTCTCATCCGATAGCTTGATCACCTGGGCGGATGGCAACCAATTGCAACAGGTCTTTTTGAATCTGATCAACAATGCGCAGGATGCCATGGTCGCTCATCGCGGTGGAGGATATCTGCGCTTGGTAACGGAGCGCGAGGGCGATAGGATTCGCATCGATGTCATCGACGATGGCCCTGGGCTTTCTTCAGAGGCGCGTCAGCACCTTTTTGAACCCTTTTTCACCACCAAAGAGGTCGGTAGAGGGACCGGTCTCGGCCTCAGTATCTGCTTTGGCATCGTGAGCGAACATGGTGGCGAGATTCAAGTTCACAGTGAGCGGCAAAAGGGTACGACGATGACAGTCTTTTTGCCGATGGCGCCTCAAGAGCAGCTGCAATCTCTGGCGGTCACCGATAAAGAGTTGCCATGCATCTCGCCTAGCGCTCAGCAACCAAGCTGTCGTACTCTGATCGTTGAAGATGAGAGGGATGTAGCGCATCTGCTCCAACGACTGCTCCTAGATCAGGGCTATGAGGTGGTTCTGGCGGCCAATGGTCAGGAGGCGCTATGCGTGCTTGGCACCGATGATCACTCCTTTGATCTGATCATCAGCGATATCAAGATGCCGGGTTTGGGCGGATGTGAGCTCTACACTCATCTGGAGGAGATAGCTCCCGAGATGCGTCGGCGCATGCTCTTTATCACCGGCGACACACTCAGCCCGAGCACGAGCGCCTTTCTGCAGCATCGAGGTCTGCCCCATCTGGACAAGCCTTTCACCCTGATGGAGCTCACCAGAGCCATGGAAAAGCTCCTTAACGACGATATAGTGAGCGCGTCCCTCATCAACGCCGGGGATTGATGGCATCAAGCAGGCGAAAGATCAGACTCTCGACGCGCTCTTGATGATGGGCAAACAGCACTGCCAAGGCGATACCACCCAGGACGAGCATGACCAGAGTTTGCCAGCTCAGCTCCGCGGCGTGTGCGCCGACCCAAGTGGTGGCGATCAACCCAGGGGTTCTGCCTATCAAGGCCAGGAGCACGATCATTCCAAGACGCAGCGCCGTGAGGCCGGAGGCATAGCAGACGACATCATCGGGGGTAAAGGGGATCAAGTACAACACCAGGATGGTTGTCGCCCCCCGACGTTGCATGAAATCATCGATGCGCTCCAGCTTTTCGGCGCTGACAAGGTGCTCCACAAGAGGCCGTCCAAAGCGCCTGGCGAGCCATGTGGCGATGCTGGTGCCTATAGCCAGACCGATCAACGTGTAGATGGTGCCCCAGAAAACACCAAAGAGATATCCGGCAGCTAGAGCCGTAATCTGGCCGGGCACCGGTGCGATCACCACCTGCCCAGTCTCCAACACGATGATGGCTATCGGTCCCCACGGCCCCAAGCGTTCCAGCAGCTCCTCAAGGGCCTGACGATCCAGAAAGAAACGCCAAAGGTCGCTATACCAGATGCCGAAAGCGGCGGCTGCCAGTACAAGCAAGAACAATACTGCCACCAACCAATCCCTACGTCGTGAAGTCAAGCCGCTTCTTCCATATCTGATACCAGCCGACGCGTATCCAGTCAGCCCAAAGCTCAATACATCCGGCTCCGATATCGCCGTGGGTGCCCCCTGGTTGGGGCGCCAGATAGCCTACCTCATCCAGCCCGCGGCGTGCGGCCTCGTGTACTACCATATCGGTCATTGCTCGCAACGCCGCCGGCGTATCTGCCCATAGCGTTTCTAGCCAGAAGCCCGCGTAGGAAAGCGTTTGCACCTGTTGCGTCTCAGCCTCGGCCAGGCGCCGACCTCGTTCGTCGTACATTCTCCAGATCTCGGCGCCATGACCCTGCGCATGTCGCTCTACCTGCCATCCTTCCTGCAATGTTTCACCACCAGGGGGAGGGGTATCGTTCAGATCATAGACCAGCATCTGAACATCCGTGGGTCTGTCGCTGCATTCTGCTCCTTGTCCACTATTGGGTTGAAATCCCAGACGCCGAAATACGCCCTGAGATGCGCTATTGCTCATCCGGACGAGGGCGCGCGCTTGACCGATCCCTTCGGCCTGGGCGTCCATAAGCGCCTGCTCGACCATGGCGGTGGCCACGCCTCGCCCACGGTGCTCGGGGATCACGCCCAACATGTCGATCTCCAGTTGAGTACCATCCATCCCAAAAGTGATAAAACAGGAGCAAAATCCGACGGCCTGCGAGCCCTTGTAAGCTATATAGGCACGATGGTCCTCAGCGGCAAGGATATCCACCACCTCATGCGGTGTGTAGCCGCTGTCCTGCAAGCTCACCGCCTCAATGGCCAGAATACTCTGGGCCGTTGCCAGACAGGGCCCGATGCGATCAATACAATAAGACAGATGTCCTCCTCTACAAGCGCAACAGGGCCTATGGAGCTAGGCGCCGCTATCCAAAAACCAGTGAATGATGAATACCGTAATAAAAGTCGCCGAAAGCATTCCAAGCATCACCAGAGTCATTTGAATAAATCGACGTTTAAAGTTCAGACTCTTGACCACCGAGACATAGAAACTGAATATGCAGATGGTAATGATGGCGATGACCAGCGTCAGTATGAGAGCGGTCACATGCTCTTCAACCAGGAAAAAGGGCAGGACGAGTAGAATCAAGGTGAATATGCCGGTGATGCCTGTGTACAGCGCCGATTTGAGGGGGCTCTGACCGTTCTCCTCCGATTCGGCGGCGAGATATTCAGAAGCACCCATAGAAAGAAGGGTCACGATGCCGATGACCAGTCCAGCTGCGCCAATCAGGAGCGTGTCTTGCAGGATCAGGGTAAGCGCGGCCAGTTCGGCGGCAAACTCGATCAGGGCGTCGTCCAATCCCAGCACCATCGAGCTAACATAATGTTGGCTCTCCTCATCAAGCATCTCGATCAACTCGTCTTCACGTTTCTCCTCGTCGGCTTTGACGAGGTGCCGCACCGAGGGCATTCTTGCAGCGACGAGCTCGTACATCCTCTGCGCCCTGTCCTCCTCACGCCTCATCAACTGGACGCTAAAGGTCAGGCCCAGGATCTTGGCCAGCCACACGTACCCTTTGATTTTCAGCCGATTGGGCTCTACATCCTGGCCAATGCATTCCTGCCATGAGCGATAATGCTCGATCTCATGATCGGCAATGCGCTCAAGCACCCGCCTGTTCTCTTTATCATCTATCATGCCAGCCAGGCGTTGGTAGACATGATGATGAGTGAGCCTGATACTCTGCGCTTTCACAAGTACCTGAGCCATGTCATGGCCAAGGTTATTCGATTCGGTCATGGGCGATCTCCTTGGACATCCAGAATGCTCTGCGCCGTCGCTAAGCAGGGAATTGCACAGTCGACAGGACAGAGCGGGGTTCCTTGGCGGGCGTCAAGGGATCGACATTAGGAGACTAGATATCTACGCCCAAAAACTCACGCACCAGATAACCAATGGCAAAGCTTAACAGAGCCACTCCGAAGCTGATAGTTGCCATCTCAATGAAGCGTCTTCGAAACATGATATCATGTGTCACCGATACGTAAAAAGTAAACACCAATATGATGAGGGCAGCGTTGATCAGCGTTAGCGCAAGAGCCGCCAAATAGCTGCCGAGTAAGAAAAATGGGAAGATGAGCAGTATCACTGTTAATATATAGGCCATGCCGGTATAGATGGACGCCTTGAGCGGATTATGACCAGTCTGCTCCGATTTCGTGGAGAGGTACTCTGAGGCACCCATAGATAGTGAAGCTGCGATGCCGGTGATCAGCCCGCTCATGGCGATCAGGCGGGTATGTTGCAGCGCCAGCGTAAGCCCAGCTAGCACGCCGGTGAGTTCGACCAAGGCATCATTGAGCCCCAACACGACCGATCCTACGTAGCGTAAGCCCTCTTCGTCGATCATGCCGATCAGCTCGTCCTCGTGCCGGTTCTCATCATCGATGATGTGTTGCGCTGAGGAAAGTCTTGATGCGAGACGTTCATAGATCTGTTGCGCCCCCTTTTCCCCGCGTTCCATTAGCCTGATGCCAAAAGTCAAACCTAGAAGCCTGGCCAACCATACGTATCCGTTGACCTTCAGGCGATTCGGACGTACTTCCCGTTCAGTATGTGTTTGCCAGAATTCATAGTGTCTCAGTTCATGGTCTGCGATGCGATCAAGTATCTGACGATTGTGATCATCGTTTACTAGCTCTGCTAATCGTGAATAGATATGGTATTCGGTGATCTCGTTCCGTTGTGCCTGCAGAAGCAACTGCATCATATCTTTATCCAAGTTATGCTTTTCGGTCATGGATCACGTTCTCCTTTGTCGACAAGAGACCCCCCGACCGTATCGGTTAGAGAAAAGTCTGGCTCGTTGAGATAGCGCAGCAGTCGATCACGGTATCCAAACGATGAAGGGATCGGTACTTGATCGTCTGCGCTATCGTTCGCGTCGTCCAATATCGACGCGGGATCATAGCCCTCTTTGAGCACCATAAAAGAGAGCCATAAAGGCGGCTTGATGGCCTGCTCTGGACAAAGATACACACAACGCATGCATAGCAAGCAGTCCCAGCCAAACGTCAGACGATTCAGGTCGCGAAAGATATTCCCCGGCGGGCACTCGTCCACGCAGCGGTTGCACAGCGTACAGTCCGCGGTGACGTGCCACCAGCGGCCGGCCAGGCGGGCGCCCAGGCTCTCGCTCTTGGCAAAGATGCGCGCGACCACGCGTCGAAACAATGGACTGTTGGTGATAGCGTCGCGCTCGGCGTCAGCGTCCGCCAGGATGGCCGAGGCGATGGCCTCGACGCGCTGCTCGGCTTTGAGGTAGAGCTGGCGCGCAACGGTGTTGGGGCAGGCGATCAAGACATTCGGGGGCATGACGAACAGATCCTCTCGGAATACCCGATAGCCGCGCTGCGCCAGCGCTCGGCGGGTGGGCTCGGTGGGGCCGCCATTCCAAAAGGGATCCCCCGCGCTGCGAAAGGTAAAGACCGGTTTGCCCTCTCCCGGTGGCAATCGGTGGAGGAACTCGTAGACGATCCGTGGCGCATCAAAGGCGTGCACCGGCCATCCGATGCCGATGCGCTTATAGCCTGTGGTGTCCCAATGCCCGCGCAGATTGAGCACGTCCTCGATGGCCAGCTCTTCGACCTCCGCTCCACGATCACGCAGCGCCTCGGCCAAGAGGCCGGATACGAGTCGCGTGTTGCCGGTTCCGGAAAAGTGAGCGATGCCGATGGACTCGCTCATCGCCATCCCTCTACATACGCCAAGCCACCGGCCAGAGTGTCCATGAGCAGCGAGCGCTCGTCCTCATAAGTCATTCGCTGCTGTGCCTCGTCGGGCTGGAGCCAGGCTACAGCATCGGCCTCATCATCTCGGGGATGGGCCTCGAAAGCGAGGCAACGCATGTGCCAGAAGCGCACGACTTTGATCATGCCCTCAACGGGATAAGAGATGGCCCCAGCAAAAGGCCCTAGCTCGACCTCGCAACCGGTTTCTTCGCGCACCTCGCGCAGAGCTGCCTCTTGCCAGGTCTCGTCGGGATGCAGCTTGCCCTTGGGAAGTGTCCAGTCGCCACCATAGCGTCGCCGGTGTATCAGGATCAACTCGGCATCGCTGCCCGCGTCGTCTCGTCGCCGCCACACGATGCCGCCCGCGGCACGTAGACTCGCGGGATGCGGCTTTGTGCTCTGCCCATCCACTGTATGTTGTACCATGGTCTCCTCTGCTGCTAGAGCTGATAGATACCATTCTGACAGACGACTAGATCAGCACCGACATGGCCCTCGGCGGTGATGGTCGAATGTCGCAGGACCACGTCCACATGCATGGCGCTGCGGTTTGCGCCGCCAAAGGGGAGGTTGTTCCCAAAGCCCACATGGCACGTGCCACGGGCCTGTTCTGCCTCCATCAGGTCCGCATCCCAGAGCGCACCGGGGTTGATGCCCAGGCCGAACTCGGCCACGACAGCGCCGTTCGCATCTCGGGTCAGGTCATCATACAGCCACCGCTGCTGCTGCGACGCATCAAGGACGTCGAGATTCGTCACCCGCCCTCGACGGATAACCAGCGTCGGGGGCTTTGAGGGCACCTGATCATAGATACACCCATCGACGACGGCCCGCCCCTCGGTCTCGGCCTCGATGGGGGCGGTGAATACCTCGCCGTCGGTGGATTCCCAATGTCGCGGCGTGAGCCGGATGTCGGTGCCGGCGGCACTGGTGATACGTAGAGCCGTCGCGCCCTCCAGGCGATGCAAGAGGGCCTCGCGAAAGCGCCGTAGCTCGCCCATATCGATGGCATAGGTGCGCACCAGGCTCTGTGGACGGATCAGCCAGTCGCAAAAGAGATAGGTGGCGTCGATGCGCAAGCCGGTGTCGGGACGTCCGACGGCACGAAAGAGAAGTTGGGCGTGGATGGGTGAGCACAGCAGCACCAGCCCCCAGCCCTCGCTGGCCAGATCCTGCAAGGCCGGCGGTAGCCAGGCCAGGGCTTCCGATGCATGGCGCTCCAGGTGCAAGAGATGGGTCTCGATGCGGCGCCGCAGTCGATCGGCCACCGCCTCGGCGATGTGCGCCTTGGGCGGAGAGGCGACGATGAGGACGCTACCGACAGGGGGGTCACCTACCTTGGCGGCGATGTTGGTCGCCGCCAAGGTCAGCGGATTGCTTGGCAAGCCGGTAGTGCCCATGGTACACGTGACTCCTAAAAGAGGATGCTATCGGATGCCCCGCCGATCAGGGCTCTTCCTCCCACTGGCTGCAACGCACAAAGCGGCCCTGGCGCAGATCGACGTGGCAGTCATCGCAGCGGATGCACGAGAGAATGTCCTCCATACGATTATAGCGTATCTTTAGCGGCCAGTCGGGATCGGCGATCAAGCCCCGTCCTATGGCCACCAAGTCAGCCCGTTTCTCGGTGATGGCCTCGACGGCGCGCTCCAGGCGATCCATCTCGTTGACGGCGATCACCGGCACCCCCAAGCGCCGAAACGGCGCGGCGAGGTCGCCCGGCGCCTCCACACTGGCGGGCGAGATGTCGAGGATATCCACCCCGGCGTTAATCAACGCTGCACCGAGCAACAAGCTATCCTGCAAGCCGTATCCCTGGCCGACGGGGGTGTGCCGGTAGAGCAAGAACATATCGGGGCCACATATCGGCGCGACCGCTTGCACGATGCGCAGCGCTAGCCGTGAACGGTTTTCTAACGTGTCCCCGCCATATTCGTCGGTACGCTCATTCTGCACCGGAGAGAAAAAACGATTGAGCAAATAGCCGTGGGCGCCATGGGGCTCGATGCCATCAAAGCCGGCCTCGGCGCAAATCTCTGCCGCCCGCGCATAGTCATCGATCAGCGTATCGATATCCGTGCGGCTCAGCTCCGCCGGCGATCGCGCACCATCGGATGTGGCGGCAAAGAGTTGGATGGCCGCCAGCGCACCGGCTTCATGCATGGCTACCACCAGCGGGCGCAGATTCTCGGCAGTCAGCTCCTGGCCAAATCGCGTGATCCACGTCGCCTCAACGATAACCAGGCTGGCACCGCCACGAGCACGACGTTCGTACCAGGTAATGCCCTCTGGGCTGATGATCCCGCGATTTACCACCATGGGAGGCATGACCAGGCGGTTGCGCAAGAGGCGGTGTTTGATCGATAGTGGGGCAAATAGGGGGGTGATGTCCAGGGCCATCTTTTTCTCTCCTGACGGTCTCGTCGACCGAGCGCCGACATGACGGCGCCCCTCTCTACGATATCGTGGTCAGCTCCGCTCTAGAGCGATGCGGAGCCAACCACGTTGTCCAGTCCGATGCCAGCATAGTGCCGGCGTCGGGATCTACTCCTCAGTCGGCTCAAAGTCCAGCGCGGCCGAGTTGATGCAATAGCGTAGTCCTGTGGGTTTGGGTCCATCTTCGAATACGTGGCCCAAATGTGCGCCGCAACGGTTGCAGTGCACTTCGGTACGAACCATGCCCAGGCTTTGGTCGGTGGCGGTGTCCACATTCTCCTCATCTACAGGAGAGGTAAAGCTGGGCCAGCCGCTGCCAGACTCGAACTTTTCATCGGAACGAAAGAGGGGATTGCCACAGGCCACGCAGCGATAGACGCCCCCCTCATGATGATCCCAGTATATCCCGGTAAAGGCTCTTTCCGTTCCGCGTTCTCTAGTTACATGGTATTGCAGATCGGTCAGTTCCTCACGCCATTCTTCATCTGTTTTTTGGACAGGATAACTCATGATATTTTCCTTTGACTCTGAATCGGAGCGACGGCTCGATTCTCGGGTCGTGCTCCAAGCGAATCCTACGAGTAGGACGATAACACCAACAAGCCCAAAGCCGACATATCGCATCATATTCATACCTCTCATCTCGGTCTCTCATCGCCCCTGGCACTGCCGGAGAGACACATCAGGATGATCGCGCCCCACGATGGGGTGCTCCTGATTTTAGACGCGTGGTCTGGCCCTACTCTTACCGCCCTTGTCAGCATTATCCAGGCGTCTATTGTTGCGCATGCGCTCCAGTTCGTCCTCCAGAGCATCCAGTTCCAGGGCCATCGATGTGGGCACCGAGTGCTTGGGCAAACGCGCCCAAAGATCGGCAATGCGCTGCTCCAACTCTGCGATGGCGCTACCCTCCTGGGTAGAAGGATCCTCCACGAGTGAACCTCCTCCGAATTCTTGGCGCTTTGGACTGGCGTTTAGATGATTCAGCGGCGCGGCGTGCCGTCGGGTCCTGGCCCATTGTCTCGCTTGCCGAACTTGAACATGACCAAAAACAGGAGCATCATGCTCAAAGTGCCCAGGATGCGTCCAAGCAGCCCCTCCGATCTCCTTGGTACATCGCCATCGCGCCTTCTCGTTTCCGCTGTGGATTCGAATGCCTCCGATCTGCTTGGCACGTCGCGCCCCCGCCTTCTCGTTTCCGCTATGGAATCGGGCGTTTCCGATCTGCTTGGCACGCCAAGATCCTGCCTTCTCGTTTCTGGTCTGCTTGAATCGTCGTGATCCCGCTTGCCCGTTTCCGCTACGGAGTTGAGCGCTTCCTTGACCTCAGGTGATCCCTCCACATCTGCTTTGACAAGATCGCCTGGCGGGTGCATCACCGAGGCCTCGCGCAGCATGCCAGGTGCGGGTTGGATTTCCCCACCTTGCCATTCCGTCAAGACTTCGGTAACCTCGGCACCAAAGAAAAAGATCTGTGCTAAATAGTAGATCCACAACAGCAACAGGATGAGCGATCCGGCTGCACCATAGGCCGACGTGGGATCGGTGAACCGGAAAAAGAGACTTAATGCAAACCTACCCAGCAAAAAGAGGACCGAAGTAACCAAAGCCCCCACAAAGGCATGTCGCCAAGAGATATGTACATCGGGCACGATCTTGTATACCACCCCAAAAGCGATGGTGGCAAAGAAAAGAGAAATCAAAAGATCAATTCCCTGAGCGATCAACGAATCACCGCCTATGGGGGGCGGCAACAAGCCCACCAGCCAGGTAGTTGTTGTCGCAAAGACGATCATCAGGATAAACAGTACTCCCACTAGGGCAACCATAAGGATATGCGTTGCCCGAGTGATGATCATCTGTTTGAACCCTTGACTGGGAGTGTGTACGCCCCAAAGGACGTTTAACGAGTCCTGCAACTGGGTAAACATCCCCGAGGCGGCGAAGAGTAGGCCGCCCAGGCCGATAATAGTAGATAGCCAGTCCCCTGCAGGAGTCGGCGCGTTGTCGAGGAACTGCTCTAGCGTTTGTGCAGCTTGAGAGCCGACCAAATCATTTGCGATACCAAGAAGCTGCTGTCGTGCCGCTGCGCGCTCAAAGACCAGGCTGGCAACCATGATCGTCAACAGCACCAGCGGCGGCAGGGCAAAGATGGCGTAATAGGCCATGGCTGCGGCCATGCGTGGCGCCCTGTTTCGGCTCCAGGCGGTCGCAGCCTCTTTCATCAAGGCGATGAAACGTTTCACCGGTCCTCCTCGGGACGGTGCGTCCCAATCCTACGATACCGTTGGCGCACATGCGCTGTAGACGCCCTGGTCATGCGAAATAGCTGCGAGCGTCGGGCGGACGGATATCGGTCAGGGTGCCCTTGTAGTGGCGCAGGTCACGAGGTTGGTATGGGTGCGCGGTGATGGCCTCCTCATCGATGTCGATGCCCAGCCCGGGCCCCTCGGGGATGTGCATCGATCCCTCGCGAAACAAGATGCGCTCTGTGCTGACCTCGCCCCGCCAGGGTACGTCGCTGCTCATCGTCTCTAGGATGCGAAAGTTGGGCGTGCAAGCCGCCACCTGTAACGTCGCCGCGTTGGCCACCGGCCCGCTGGGATTGTGCGGGCACACCGGCAGATAGCGGCATTCGGCCATGGCGGCGATCTTTTTCAGCTCCAGCAGGCCGCCGGCGTGGCTCACATCGGGCTGGATGAAATCGGCGGCCTCGTAGGCGAAAAAGTCGAGATAATCCCAGCGGCTGTAGAGCCGCTCACCGGCGGCGATGGGCACCGGCACGCTGCGACGCACCACGGCCAGCTCGGCCTTGTTGTCCGGCGGAATCGGCTCCTCAAACCAGAGCACATCGTAGGGCTCGAGTGCGCGGCCGATGCGGATGGCGGTGGGCACGTTAAAGCGGCCGTGGCCCTCGATGAGCAGATCGGCCCGATCGCCCACGGCGTCGGCCACCGCCTCGACGCAGTCCATGGCCTGGCGAAACTCGTCGCGGCTCAGATTCATGTAGGCGCTGCCAAAAGGGTCCCACTTTAAGCCGTGAAAGCCCAGCTCGTCGACCGTGATGCGCGCCTTGGCGGCGAACTCTTGCGGCGTCTTGCTGGGCGCGAACCAGCCGTTGGCGTAGCAAGGTACGGCATCGCGCACCTTGCCACCCAAGAGCTGATAGACCGGCACGCCGAGGTCTTTGCCCTTGATGTCCCAGATGGCCATCTCCACGCCGGCCAGGGCGCTCATCAGGATCGGGCCGCCGCGAAAGTAGGTATCGCGGTAGGCGTCATGCCAAAAAGCCTCGATGTCGTGAGGATCGCGGCCGACGAGGATGCGCTCCAACTCTTGCACAGCCGTAGCCACGGTAAGCTCGCGCATCTCGA
>SKLG01000387.1 GCA_007123335.1 Anaerolineae bacterium
GATCTTGCGCCGGGGCACGCCCAAGCGCGTCCACTTCATAGAGCTGTTTCTCGATGCCGAGGTGCAGGAGGCGCTCTGCCAGCGATATCCTTTGCTAGATGGGCTGCATGAAGATGACCCCTACTTTGACCTAAAGCGCCAGATCCGCATTCAGCGCGCTCTGGGGTATGATTTCGTCCGGTGCGGTGTCGAGAACCTGGAAGTGCCGCTATACCGCGCCACCCTCGATGACACCGCCGACCTGCAGCGCGTCGGCGGGCGGCGCTTTATAGAGGAGCATCGCGGCCCCATCACCACCTGGGGCGAGTTTCACGCCTACCCCTGGCCCGATCCGCAGGCGGCCACCACCCGCGCCTTGGAATGGTACGAGCGCAACCTACCCGACGACATGTGTGTCATCGGCAGCGGCGGCTTTGCCCACTTTGCCGAGTATCTGACCTGGATGATGGGCTATGAGACGCTGTGCTATGCGCTGTACGATCAGCGCGATCTCGTCGCCGCCATCGCCGAGCGGCTCATGGACCTGTTCGAGGTCGTCCTGGAGCGCATGTTGCAGTTTGAGCGGGTCAAGATAATCTGGGGCAGCGACGACATGGGCTTTCGCTCGGCCACGCTGATCAGCCCCGCCGATCTGCGCGAGTTTGTCTTTCCCGGCCACAAGCGCATGGCCGAGATGTCCCATGCCGCCGGGCGCCCCTATCTGCTCCACGCCTGCGGCAATCTCTCTGAGGTGATGGAGGACTTGATCGTCGACGTGGGCATCGACGCCAAGCACTCGTTCGAGGACACCATCGAGTCGGTGATCGACGCCAAACAGCTCTATGGCGATCGCATCGCCCTGCTCGGCGGCATCGACGTCGATTTCCTCTGTCGCGCCGACGGCACCGCCATCCGCGAGCGGGTGCGCCGCACGCTGGATGCTTGCCTGCCTGGAGGCGGCTACTGTCTGGGCACCGGCAACAGCGTGGCCAACTATATCCCGCTGGATAGCTATTTGGCCATGCAGGACGAGGGTTCCCTCTATCGGCCCTAGAGTTCGCCTGAAGGAGGTACTGCGATGACCCATACCGTGATCGGCGCCTATGGTCCCTGGTTCGCCGACCGCTTGCCCGACCCGCCGGTGCTGTCGTTGCGGCGAGATGACGTTACCGATGTCGCTGCTTGGAAGGAGGCTGCGCGAACGCGGCTGCTGGAGCGGTTGGCGATGCCCGATCTGGGGGCGACGCCTTCGGTTACCGTAACCCAGACTTGCTACCACGATGGCCTCGACATCGAACACCTCTCCTGGCAATTGCCCTATGGCCCGCCAACGCAGGCGCTCTTGCTCAAGCCCGCCGGGGCCAGCGGTCCCTTGCCCGGTATTCTGGCGCTCCATGACCACGCCGGGAACAAGTACTTTGGCTTGCGCAAGATAACTCGTGAGGGAGATCAACATCCGTTGATGGCCGACCACCAGCGCGACTATTACGGCGGTCGCGCCTGGGCCAACGAGATCGCCAAGCAGGGCTATGTGGTGCTGGTCCCCGATGCTTTCCCCTTTGGCAGCCGGCGGGTGCGTCTGGCCGACGTGCCCGCCGAACTATGCGGCGCTCTGGCCGACCCCCAAGATCATGATATCGCCGGCATCGCCGCCTACAACGCCTGGGCGGGGAATCACGAGACGGTGATGAGCAAGTCGCTGATCTGCGGCGGCACGACCTGGCCGGGCGTCTTTCTCGCCGAGGACCGTGTGGCGCTAGATATCCTCTGCGCCCGCCCCGAGGTGGACCCAGAGCGGATAGGCTGTGGCGGCCTCTCCGGCGGGGGGATGCGCACGGTGTACCTGGGCGGCGCCGATGAGCGCATCCGCTGCGCCGTGTGTGTCGGGCTGATGACCACCTGGCGCGATTGCCTGCTGAACAAGTCCTACACGCACACCTGGATGCTCTATGTGCCGCTGCTGCCCAATGAGCTCGACTTGCCCGAGATCCTGGGCCTGCGCGTCCCCTTGCCCACGATGGTGCTCAACAATCGCCAGGATCGTCTGTTCACCCTCTCGGAGATGGAGCGCGCCGACGAGATCCTCGCCCAGGTCTATGCCAAGGCCGAAGCGCCGGAGCACTATCGCTGCCATTTCTACGACGGCCCGCACAAGTTTGATCTGGAGATGCAGGACGACGCCTTTGCCTGGTTCGATCGCTGGCTCAAGGAGTAGGAAATGCCTGAGAATCGCCCGAATATCCTCTATCTGCACTCTCATGACACTGGCCGCTATATCCAGCCTTACGGCCACGCCGTGCCCACACCGAACCTGCAACGGCTGGCCGAGGAGGGAGTGCTCTTTCGCCACAACTTTTGCGCGGCGCCCACCTGCTCGCCCAGCCGTGCAGCGTTGGTCACCGGGATGTGCGCCCATAGCGCAGGGATGATCGGGCTGGCCCATCGTGGATTCGCCCTCACCGATTATCGCCAGCATATCGTGCATACCCTGCGCCAAGCCGGCTATACCTCGGCGCTGATCGGGGTACAGCACGTCGCCGACCAAGAGTCCGTCGCCGACATCGGCTACGACGCTGTGGTTCCGCTGCCCAGCCGTCGCGCCGAGGATGTGGCCCCCACCGCCACCGAGTGGTTGTTGCAGCGTGGGCAGAGCGAGGCGGAGCAGCCCTTCTTCCTATCCGTGGGCTTTACCGAGACCCACCGCGAGTTCCCCGAGCCGGGCGAGGCGGAGGACCCGCGCTACTGCCAGCCCCCGGCGCCGCTGCCCGACACGCCCGAGACGCGCCGCGATATGGCTGCCTTCAAGGCCACCGCTCGCCAGCTCGACGAGGGGATGGGGCAGGTCCTCGATGCCTTGGAGGATGCCGGACTGGCCGCGAACACGTTGGTCATCTGTACCACCGATCACGGCCTCGCCTTTCCGGGGATGAAATGCAACCTCACCGACCACGGCATCGGCGTCATGCTCATCCTGCGCGGCCCTGGTGGGTTCACCGGCGGGCGCGTCATCGACGCCATGGTCTCGCACGTGGATATCTTTCCCACGGTCTGCGAGCTGTTGGAGATTGAGCCGCCGGCCTGGCTACAGGGAACATCGATGATGCCGCTGATTCACGGCGAGGCCGACGAGATCCACGACGAGATCTATGCCGAGGTCACCTATCACGCGGCCTATGAGCCGATGCGCGGCGTGCGCACCCGGCGGTACAAATACATCCGCCGCTACGACGACCGCCGCACGCCGGTATTGCCCAACTGCGACGACAGCCCGAGCAAGACGTTGTGGCTGGAGCATGGCTGGGGCGACCGCGCGCCGGCCCAGGAACAGCTCTACGATCTGGTCTTTGA
>SKLG01000496.1 GCA_007123335.1 Anaerolineae bacterium
CGGATGAGCCTCAACTTTGGCTTTGTGCTCGATCACAGCGGCTCGATGCGCGGCAGCAAGATCGAGCGCCTGAAGGAGGCGATGACGCTGGCGCTGAGCCGCATGGCGCCCGACGATCTGGTCTCGGTGGCGATCTTTAACGACCAGGGGCAGGTTCTGGCCCATAACGCCCCGCTTTCGCGGCAGGGCGATTTGCGGCGCAAGATCCAGGCCATGCGCGCCGGCGGCGGCACCCAGATCTCTCGCGGGCTCAGCCTGGGGCTGCGCGAGATCTATCGGGAGTTTAGCGAGGACCGGGTGAACCAGTGCCTGCTGCTCACCGATGGCCAGACCTATGGCGACGAGGAGCAGTGTAAAAAGCTGGCCCGCGAGGCCGGCGACCACAAGATCGCCATTCGCGCGCTGGGGTTGGGCGACGACTGGAACGAGTCGTTGCTCGACGAGATCGGCAGCCTCAGCGGCGGCGACTCGGACCTGATCGAGTCGGCGGACGAGATCGTGCCCCTCTTTACCCAGATGGTGGAGCGCTCGCAACAGGCCGTGGTGCGTAATACGCAGCTTACGTTGCGGCTGGTCTCGGGCGTGGTGCCGCGCCAGGTGTGGCAGGTGACGCCGGTGATCACCAACCTGGGCTACACGCCCATCGGCCAGCACGACGTCCAGGTAGAGTTGGGCGAGCTGGATGCGGTGGAGGGCAAGGCGGTGCTCGTCGAGCTGCTCCTGCCGCCGCGCAACGAGGGCCGCTATCGCATCGCCCAGGCCGAGGTGCGCTATGATCTACCGTTGGAGAACACGAGCGGCGTCTCGACACGCACCGATATCGTTCTCCAGTACAGCACCGATCCTCAGGCGGTCAAGCGTTACGACGCCAACATCATGAACCTGGCCGAAAAAGTGACCGCCTATCGCTTGCAGACGCGGGCGCTGGAGGAGGCGCAGATGGGCAACGTGGCCGGGGCCACGCAAAAGCTGCGCGCCGCCGCGACTCGCTTGTTAGAGCTGGGCGAGACCGACCTGGCTGAGGCGGCCCGAGCTGAGGCGGATAACCTGGAGCGCAGCGGCCAGATGTCCTCCGGCGGCACCAAGAAACTGCGCTACCAGACTCGCAAGCTGACCCAGAGATTACCGGACCTACCGGAAGAGTGAATTCAGGTCTGAAAGGAGCTGACGATGAAATGTCCGACGTGTGGGAATGTCCCTCAAGCGGATGCCATTTTCTGCGATCAGTGTGGGACGCGCCTGCAAACCCCGACAGAGCCCGAGGCTGAGGCCACCACGGATGCGGAGCGCCCTATGGGTGAGGCGACGGTGGATACGCCCCGCGCCCCTGAGCCCGGTGCCGGGGGAGCCTGTCCGGCATGCGGGGCGGTGAGCACGCCTGGCGAGATGTTTTGCAGCGAGTGCGGCGCGCCCCTGGCTGCGCCAGAGCCTGATCCCGACGAAACCTCGATGTCTCTTAACCTTCACCCCTCGATAGAGGCCGTGCCCGGCGATGAGGCCCCCGCCGAGGTGGTCTGTCCGACGTGTGGTGCCCAGGTGCCCGCTGGCGATAGCTTTTGCTTCGCCTGTGGATCCGAGCTGCCGACAGCGGGTGCAGAAGAGGTTTTGACCGAGGCACCAGCTGAGGAGGAGGCGGACGACACCCTCACTGCCGAGGATGCCGAGGCTGAGCCCGAGGCCGCGCCAGAGACTGAGCCAGAGATGACAGAAGCGCAGGAAGTGACGGAGCCGGAGACAGTAGAGGCTGTCCCAGAAGTGCACGAGTGCCCGGCATGCGGCGCACAGGTGAGCCCTGGCGACACCTTCTGCGAGTTCTGCGGCGCCGCTCTGGTGTCGCCTGACGCCGAGGCGCGATATTCGCCGCCGGCTGCTGCGGCGGCTCCCGCTGCGGCGACGCCGACGGAGACGTCGACGCCAGAGACACCGGGGCCGGTAGAGTCCGTGCAGGTGAGCGGCGCCCGGCTGGTGGTGGCGTCGAGCGGCGTCGAGATTCCCCTGCCCGAGCAGGCCGAGATCATTGTCGGGCGCGAGGATCCCTACACCGGCGTCTTTCCCGATGTGGATCTGACGCCTTATGGCGCCGAGGAGGGGGGCGTATCCCGCCGCCATCTCAAAATCGCGCGCTCGGGAGACCGCTATACCATCGAGGACCTGAACAGCACCAACTTTACCCTGCTGAACCGAGCCAGGCTCGATCCTGGACGTCCAGCGCCCCTGGCCGACGGCGATGAGATCCGTGCCGGGCGGGTGCGCCTGACCTTTATGATCGCCTGATGCCCTCGGTATGCCTGAACTGCGGGAACCGGGTCCGGCCCGAGTCGAGGTTCTGCCAGCGCTGTGGGCAGCCCCTCGACGGGCGTCTGGGCACCGGTTTCGAACTGAATAACGGCCACTATCGCATCGTACGCTCCCTGACCAAGGGCGGGATGGGCGCCGTGTATCTGGCGGAGGATCGCGGCGCCTTTGACCGGCTTTGTGTCGTCAAGCAGATGCTGGCCTACTATGACGCCTCTGATCCCGAGGAGCGCCAGCGCGCCGAGGAGCGCTTTCAGGAGGAGGGGCGCACGTTGGCGTCCCTCAGCCACCCCGGCATTCCCAAGATCTATGCCTTTTTCCAGGAGCATGGTCGCTTTTACATCGTCATGGAGTATATTCAGGGGGAGGACCTGGAGAGCTTTGTCACCCATCAGGATACTGGCGGACGCATGGTATATGGCCGGCGGCTGCCACAGGAAGAGGTGATCCGCCACACCATCGGGGTGTGCCAGATTTTAGAGTATTTACACAGCCAGCCTCGACCGGTGGTGCATCAGGACATCAAGCCTGCGAATATCGTTCTGGAGCATCAACTGGGCGAGGTGCGGCTGTTGGATTTCGGCACGGCGCGGGCCGGTCTGCCAGCGCGCCCCTTGCCACAGGAGCGCCAGGGGCGTGGCGGCAGGCGGTCCCGTGAGAGCGGGCGAGACGCCCGCGCCCCTGAGAATGGGAATGGGGATAACGGCTCTCGCAGCAGCATCTTTGGCACCGACGGCTATGCCCCGCCGGAGCAGTATCGGGGCAATCCGGTGCCTCGTTCCGACGTGTTTGCCCTGGCGGCGACGGCCTATCATCTGCTCACCGACGACGATCCGCGAGATCACCCCTTTAAATGGCCCAAGCTCGAATCGTTGCCCAGGGAGTTGCAGAGCATTCTGGGACGTGCGCTGCGCAACGCGCCGGAGCAACGCCCCACCGCCCGCGAGCTGCACCAGTCGTTAGAGACGTTGAGCAACCCTCAGCGGTCATTGCAGGCCTTTACCTTCCCCGGGGGCACCCGGATTC
>SKLG01000225.1 GCA_007123335.1 Anaerolineae bacterium
CGGGTCTTGCGCTACAATCCTTCCCTCGCCCATATCTTGGGCGCCGATGTCCGCAACATCATTGGCCAACGGGTCGATCCAACCAGTGATCATCCGGCGCTGCGCCGTCTATCGACGCTCCTTGAGCTGCCCGGCGACGGTCTGCCCAGCGACGACTCGGGGACAGACCTTGAGCGACGGATAGAGATGGACGAGCCCTTGCATGCCGTATTGCGGGTCCGCATGTCGCCGGTGCGGTCGAGCGGTGGACATGTGGCCTATATTATTCTTCTCTCCGATGACACCGAGACTCTGGACCAGATCCGCGCCGGACAGGAACTCATCGCCTTGGTGTCGCGAGAGATTCGCTCCGCCCTGGATATCATCCGTGGATACGCCACCCTGGCGCGTACGGCTCCGTCCGATGGTGACGCAGGGGCTCTGGCGGACTGGCTCGCCCGCATCCATCATGAGAGCGCGAGGCTGTGGCGATTGGGCCAGGACCTCGATGATCTCCATCAAGTAATGACGGATAAGTGGGCCGCCACCCGGGAGCCGTTGTCGCTGCAAGAGTTGCTGCGGGATTTTCACGAGGAGCTGGCCGGCGAGATGCGGCGCCGGAAGGTGACCTTTGCTGTGCGCTATCCGCCCAACCTCTCGACGGTGGAGCTGGATGGCCCCCGGTTATGGCGCATGCTGCACACCCTTGTCGACTATGCCCTGTCGCGGGCCGTCGAGGGCGGTCGGATCGTCCTCGATGTGCAGGCCAACCTGGAGGACGTGGTCTTGATTCTCACCGACGACGGGTTGCCGGTGTCACCGGGCCTGTGCCAACGCATCTTGTATGGGCAACTCGGTGCCTTGAACGATACCGATGATCCGCTAAATGGCGCCGAGCTGGCGCTGAGCATCGCCTGCCGCCTGGTTCAGGCTCAAGGGGGCCACCTCTGGATGCCCGAACACCAGAACGGCCGCACCGAGTTGCGCCTCATCATGCCCCTCACATAGGCGAGGCCTCCTGCAAAGCGGTTTTGCCCGGTCCTTGACAGATCCCCTCGCTCATGGCACACTCTATGTCAAGTAGAGTGAATGGGAGGGGTTGATGACCACCGAGCAGATGGAGCTGTTCCCCTTGGGCCACCCAGAGGAGGGCGGAGAGCGCGATGCCCTGAACCTGCCGCAACCGCCGCGCACCGCTCAAGGCCCGCTCAGCGCGTCAAGCACGCTGGGCGACGCCCTCGATCCATTTACCGAGCACATGCACGATAGAGAACTCGCCGAGAACACGATCAAATCGTTCCTCTATGATCTCGGCTTGCTCCGCGAGTACCTGGATCAGGACGCCACCCTCGGCGAGCTATCCACCCGCCAGCTTGAAGGCTTTTTACACTGGTTGCGCCACGAACGCGAGGCGCCCTGCTCGTTGCGCTCTCTCGATCGCCGCATCACCACGCTCAAGGCCTTTTTCGAGTGGCTGACCAACGCCCGCGTGCTCCCCGAGAACCCCGCCGAGCCGCTGGTCTATCATGGCGCCAACTCGCCCTTGCCCGAGATCCTCAGCGATGCTCAGGTCGAGGCCCTCCTCGACGTCACCCGCAGCATGCGCGACGCGCCCGAGGCCCCTGATGCCCGGCCCCATCTGCTGATCACCCTGCTCCTGGCCACGGGGATGAAAAAGGCCGAGTGCATGCGCATCCGCCTCGAACATCTGGACCTCAGCAACCTCAAGCAGCCCAGCGTCTATATCCACTATGAAAAGCCGCGCCAGCGCTTCAAGCGGCGCCGCCTGGCCCTGCCCGACGATTTCGCGCCCACGTTTGAGGCCTATATGCGCCGCTACCAGCCTCAGGAGCTGCTGCTCGAATGCACCGGCCGCAATCTGGAATACATGCTGCACAGCCTCTCGGAGCTGGCCCGGCTGAACACCAAACTGACCTTTGAGATGCTGCGCTGGACCTCGGCCGTGCGCGCCTTTAAGGAGGGGATGGACCCGGAGCGGTTGCGTCGGCGGCTGGGGCTGTCGCGCATCACCTGGCGCGAGACCTGGGAGACGCTGCAGGCACTGGCCGAGGAGCCTCTGTAGGGGCACGATGCCGCCCATCGCGCGGCGGGACCATCGGTCGATGGTCCCGCGTTTTCGATAAGCGACCCCTACCAGTTGGTGTGCGAGCCGTCGCGGCGGTGCAGATGGGGGAACTCGTAAAAGCGCCACGCCTGCGCAGCCACCGCCTCCTCGTCCATCTCGACGCCCAGACCGGGGGCGTCGGGGACGGGGATCCAGGCGCCATCGAGCTGTGGCTGCATGGTAAAGAGGTCGTCACTGGGGCGGTGCTCCCCCTCGCGGGGGACCCACATCTCCAGCCAGGCGAAATTGGGGATCGCCGCCGCCAGATGCACCGACGCCGCCGTGCACACCGGCCCCAAGGGGTTGTGGGGCATCAGGTCGATATAGTGGGCCTCGGCCCAACCGGCCACCTTTATGGCTTCGGTCAGCCCACCCACGTTGCACACATCGACGCGAGCGAACTGGCAGATCCCCCGCTCGATGTAGGGCAGGAACTGCCACTTGCTGGCAAACTCTTCGCCGATGGCAAAAGGCACGTCGGTCATGCGCCGCAACGCCTCATAGGCCTCGGGGCATTCGTCGCGGATCGGCTCCTCTAAAAAGTCGAGGGTGCCCTGAGGCATACGCTGGCAAAAGGAGGCCGCCTCGGCGACGCTCAACCGGTGGTGATACTCGACCCCCAACACCGGCCCTGGCCCCAGGTCGGCGCGCAATCTGGCCGCTCGCTCGGCGGTCAGGGGGATCGACTCCCGCGGCTCGAACAGATTGGGGTCGTCGTTGCCCTCGGGCTGGGCCATGATGAGGCGGATGACGTTCCAGCCGTCCTCCATCAGGCGGGTCACATTGTCGCGCAGCTCCTCATAGGAGCCCCCGCCGGTGGTGGCAAAGCAGGGCACATGGTCGCGATGCTTGCCGCCCAGCAGTTGATAGACCGGCACCCCCAGCGCCTTGCCGGCGATGTCATAAAGGGCGATGTCGATGGCCGAGATGGCCGAACTGAGCACTCGGCCGCCCTCGAAATACTGGCTGCGATACATCTCTTGCCACAGCGCGCCCATGCGCAGCGGGTCTCGCCCGATGAGCCACTCACGATAGTGGTCCACGGCGCCCTTGACGGCCAGCTCGCGGGTCGTCATGCCGCCCTCGCCCAGACCATACAACCCCTCGTCGGTCTCGACCTTGACCACCAAAAAGTGGCGCTGGCCAGTCCATACCGGGTAGGTCTTGATATCGGTGATCTTCATCGTATCCTCCTTGCCTCGTCATCCGCGTGTTCAGCCCGTCGTGCATATCCACATCCTTCGATCAACGCCAGAGCATTGTACCGGATGTGCATGCGCATGCGCCAATGTCTGAGCATCCCGTAGGCGTTTTGCCACCTTGTGCCGCGCCGCTATAATGACAGGAACGGAGAAGTAGCTCCTCCCACATTGCCATCGTCTCGCCGGAGGATCACCTTTTTGCGCGTCGCCACCGTGCTGGCCTTTATCCTATCGCTCATACTCCAGGTGGGGTTCCCCCTGGCGGTGACGCTGCTGTACCGGCGGCGCACGCGCGCCCCATGGATGCTCTTTGTCTATGGCATGATCGTCTTTGGCCTCTTTCAGCTTTTCACCTGGCTGCCGCTCAGCGTCTATCTGGACACCGTGGTGGGCGGACGGATCACCGGTGAATGGGGCGCCTTTGCCTGGCTCCTGGCGCTGGCCTTTTGCACCAGCCTCATCGAGGAGGCCGGCCGCTGGTGGGGTTATCGCGTCCTCTTTCCGCGGGAGGGGCATGGGCTGACCTGGCGCCACGGCGTCATGTATGGCCTCGGCCACGGCTCGCTCGAGACCCTGTTGCTCATCTCGGGGCTCACCTTTGTGTATATGATCGCCTATCTGGTGCTCAGCGGCAGCGGTCCTCTGGCCATCAGCATCGAGGATGTGACGCGCGCGCTCGATCTCTCTGCCGAGGCCAGCAACGGCGCCGCCGCCCTGGTAGCCGTCCTCAGCGATCTGGCCGCAACGACCTGGGTTCAGCCGCTGACCGTGGCCATCGATCGCATCCTCGCTCTGCCGCATCAGGTAGCCTGGGCCTTGTTGGTGATGCAGAGCATCCTCTCACGGCAAAAACGCTGGTTCGCCTTTGCCGTCCTCTACCATTGGTCCGTGGCCGTCATCGTGCCCGGGCTGGCGCGCATGGGCGGGTTTGCCCTCGCCGAGGGGGTCAACCTCGTCTTTGCCCTCTTTAGCCTGTGGCTCATCCTGCGTTTTCGCGACATGGACCCCCAGCATGTGACGCTTGAGGCCTAGCCACCCACATCTTCCTCTTGCGAATTCTTGGCCCATCCGCCAATATGCCTATACGCGACTGCAAAGAATGCCTATGCGCATATGTGGGGAATGCCTAGGCCGATCGGCAGGAACAGGCGCAGAATGCCTAGATCAAGTTGGGCGCTTTGGCCGATGTACGCCTTTGCCCCATGGTGTATGCTGTCCCTAGATCGATAGAGTATAGGGTGTTCAGAACTCTCCGATCTGTGCGACGGAAGAAACCATGTTTCTTCTCCTCCTTTGCTGACAGGCCTCGTCAATCGCAGTGGGCAGCGGATGGCGAGGCCTGTCCCTTTGCGCCCTCGGCGCCGGGTTCCCAGGTCAACCCGCACCTGTAGATCATGGATGCGGTTTGGTCTGCTTCCCCATCTTTTGTATAATCTCTGTGCACATGTTCGCAGTGAGCTCTGGCTGCATACCTGCTGCGCCTCGACTCGAGCTGGCCTGGCAGCGCTGCCTCCCCAGGGATTTCCCCCGCGGCGTCGCGGATGGCGCCCAGTCGATGGGGCGAACCTGCCGTTCAGGATGTTTGGCGCTTGCTGCGTGTTGTATCCGTTGCGTTCCCTCGCGCCACGCTGACAGGCGGGCGCGATCGTTGTTCACCATGTTCATATGGGGAGGCAGGATCATGATCGTGATGAAATTCGGTGGCAGCTCGGTGGGCACCGGCGAGCGCATCGCCAACGTGGCGCGCATCGCCGCTGACGTGACCGAGCGACGTGGCACTCCGCCGGTGGTCGTGGTTTCGGCGATGAGCGGCGTCACCGACGCCCTGCGTCGCGCCGCCACCACTGCCACGGCGGGCGATCAGGATACCTTTCACCTCATCCGCGACGAGCTGCAACAGCGGCACAAACAGGCCATCGACGATTGCGTCTCGGACATGGAGCACGCCCGAGCACTGCGCGCCGAGATCGAAAGCCTGCTCAACTGGTTCGAGACCCTCTGCCAGAGTATCTATACGCTGGGCGAGCTGACCCCACGGGGGATGGACGTGGTCTCGGGGTTGGGGGAGCGTCTCTCGGCCCGCGTCGTGGCGGCGGCCATGCGCAGCCAGGGCCTCAAGGCGCGAACCGTCGAGGCCACCGAGATCATTGTGACGGATAACAAGTTCGGCAACGCGACCCCGCTCTTTCCCGAGACCCGCGAGCGGGTTCAGCGCCGGATAGTGCCGCTGGTGGAAGTTGGCGTCATCCCCGTCGTGACCGGGTTCATCGGCGCGACCCTTGATGGCGTGCTCACCACCTTGGGGCGCGGCAGCAGCGACTTTTCGGCCACCGTCCTGGGCAGCGCCCTGGACGCCGAGGAGGTCTGGATCTGGACCGACGTCGACGGCGTCATGACCGCCGACCCGCGCATCGTCTCCCAGGCGCGGACGTTGCCCAGCATCTCTTACTCCGAGGTCGCCGAGCTGTCCTATTTCGGCGCCAAGGTGCTCCATCCCAGCACCATCCAGCCTGTCTCCTCCAGGGGCATCCCGGTGCGGGTGCTGAATTCGCTGCGGCCAGAGAATCCTGGCACGTTGATCACCAACGACGCCGTGGATGAGCCGCTGGTCAAGGGGATCACCGCCATCCGCGATCTGAGCCTGATCACCATCGCCGGGCCGGGGATGCAGGGCGTGCCCGGTGTGGCCGGCCGCGCCTTTGGCTCGGTGGCCCGCAGCGGGGTCAGCGTGCTCATGATCACCCAGTCCTCCTCAGAGCAGAGCATCTGCTTTGTCGTGCGCACGGTAGATCACTCTGCCGTGGTGCAGAGCGCCGGCGCCGAGTTTGAGCTGGAGCTGATGCGCGGCGACATTGACGCCGTCACCAGTCAGGATGAGGTGGCCATCATCGCCGTCGTCGGCGCCGGAATGCGCGGCAAGCCGGGCATCGCCTACCACATCTTTGGCGCGGTGGCCGAAAGGGGGATCAACATCCTCTCTATCGCTCAGGGCTCGTCCGAGTACAACCTGTCGATGGTGGTCTCGCATCAGGATGTGGACGAGGGCGTGCGCGCCATCCATCAACAGTTCGGCCTGGATAGGATTGGAGGCGGATGATGGCATCCCAGATACAACCGCATTCCCCCAGGCAGCCCATCGCGGTGGGTATCTTGGGCGCCACCGGCGCCGTGGGCCAGCGCTTTGTCCAGTTGTTGGCCGATAACCCCTGGTTTCAGATCACGGCGTTGGCTGCCTCCGAGCGCTCGACGGGTCAACGCTACGCGGAGGCATGCACCTGGCGGCTCTCCTCCGATTGCCCTGTCGCGGTTCGTGATCTGCCCGTACAGCCCTGCGAGCCGGGCCTCGATTGCCAGATCGTTTTTTCGGCGCTGCCCTCATCGGCCGCCCGCGAGGTAGAAGAGCAATTCGCCGCGGCGGGCTATGGCGTGCTGAGCAACGCCAGTACCCATCGTATGGATGCCGACGTGCCTCTGCTCATCCCCGAGGTCAATCCTGACCATTTGGGCTTGATCGAGGTACAACGCCAGCGGCGCGGCTGGGGAAAGGGCTTTATCGTCACCGACCCCAACTGCTCGACGGTGGGCGCCACCCTGGCGCTCAAGCCGCTCTACGACGCGTTTGGCGTGCGCCGCGCCGTCATTACCACCATGCAGGCCCTCTCCGGCGCCGGCTATCCCGGCGTGCCCGCCCTCGACATCCTGGACAACGTCATCCCCTACATCGGCGGCGAGGAGGACAAGTTGGTTCACGAGCCGCGCAAACTCCTGGGCGCCTGGTCGCCGGAAGAGGGGAGGGTGATCCCGGCGGAGCTGCGCATCAGCCCCTCCTGTAATCGGGTGGCCACCCGCGACGGGCATCTGGAGACGATCTCGGTCGAGTTTGAGCGCCGGGTCGGGGTGGATGACGTCATCACCGCGCTGCGTGATTTTCGCAGTGTGCCCTATGCGCTGGGCTGCCCCTCCGCCGTGGAGCCGACCATCGTCGTGCGCCAGGAGCCGGACCGCCCGCAGACGCGCATCGATCGCGACGCAGGCCGGGGCATGGCCATCACCGTCGGGCGGGTGCGTCCGTGCGAGGTGCTGGATGCTAAGTTCGTCGTACTCGCTCACAACACCATTCGCGGCGCCGCTGGCGGCTCGATTCTGAACGCCGAACTCATGATCGCACGGGGGATGATCGCATGACCTGGCAACGAGGCACACTGGCCGATGTGATGGACGACTGGCTGGTCTACCGTAACCTGGAACCGATAGACCCTCGCGTGCCGGGGTTGCGGCAGGCGTGGGCCGAGATCGGTTTCGATCACTATGCCCTGCCGCGCAAGACCACTCCCGAATACGCGGCGGCGCTCTATCATTTCTTGACGGCGACGCAAGCGGCGCGCGGCGTTGCGCCGTTGCAGCGCCTGCTCTTTATCGGCGACACGCTGATGAACGACGGCACGGCGGCGCGCAACCTCGGCCGCTATCTGCCCATGATGGGCTTTATCGGCGCGGAGCGGCCAGGCGAATCGCCGCGATTTGAGCTCAACAACGGGCTGATGGTGGCCAACCGTTGGGGCCACCTGGCCGATTTTCTGCGCTGGGTGCGCGAGGCGGGGCTGGTCTGGGACGAGCGGACGGCGCTGCTCATCGACCTGGACAAGACCTCCCTGGGCGCCCGAGGGCGCAACGACAAGGTCATCGACGCCGCCCGCGTCGAGGCGGTGGAAAGCACCATGCGCGAGGCGCTGGGCGATGGGTTCGACGTGGACGCCTTTCGCGCCGTTTATGATCCTCTGAATCAGCCCGCGTATCACTCCTTTACCGCCGACAATCAGGATTATCTGGCCTACATCTGCCTGATGGTGCTCGGCGGGGTGTGCGGCGCCGAGGAGCTATGGGCCGGGCTGCGCAGCCAAGCGCTGCACACCATCGACGACCTGGTGGCCCTGGCCGAATCGCGGCGCTCGTGTATGTCGGTCGGCCTTCTGGCCGCTCACAACGAGGTCCGCCAGGGGATCGCGGATGGGGACCCGACCCCGTTCAAGGCGTTCCGGCGCGACGAGTATTTCAGGACGGTGGCGCGCATGGACGTCCTACCCAACGGCGCGACCGAGCGCGAGGTGCTGGCCGGCGAGATCGTCCTCACCGCCGAGGTGCTCTCGGTGGCCCGCCGCATGCGCGAGAGTGGGGTGCTGGTATTCGGCCTCTCGGACAAGCCCGATGAGGCGTCGATCCCCCTACCCGAGGACGCTCGGCACGGCTACCGGGCCATCCATCGCACGCCGATGAAGATTGTGGGACAGGAGCTGTTCTAGCGGTTGAGGACGATCTCCTCCACGGCGGCCACTGCGACTGCGATCCCATCCTCGGCGCGGATCGTCGCTCCCAGGCGGGCCGCACGTTCGCGCATGGCCTGGTCGCCCACCGCCTGGGCAATAGCTTGACCAAGGTTCTCGGCGGTCAACTTATGACGCGGGATCGGCGTCGGCCCCACTCCCAGCTCGGCGACGCGCCGCCCCCAAAAGGGCTGATCGCCGTGGAAAGGGATGACGATGGTCGGCACTCCGGCGCGCAGACCGGCGGCTGTGGTGCCCGCGCCGCCATGATGCACGACGGCAGCAACCCGGCGAAAGAGCCAGGCATGGGGCACCGACTCGGTCATGACCAGCGCATCGGGCAGATCGCGCTCGCGCAGACCGCTCCATCCTGACAGGATGATGGCCCGTTGCCCTGCGCGTCTAAGCGCCTGCACCACGAGATTGGCAGTCTTCTCCGGCTTGCGCGCACCCATGCTGCCAAAGCCGATATAGACAGGCGGCGGGCCGGCCTGTAAAAAGGCCTCTAACGCCGGTGGCGGGCTCCAGTCGGCCTCCTGATCCAGGAACCAGTAGCCAGTGACACGAATCGATGCGCCCCAATCAGTCGGTCGAGCCAACACCGCCGGGCTTATGCCATAGAGCATCGGTCTCCGGTCGAGTTCACGGAAAGGCCCCCAAAAGGACGAGGCGGACAGCCCAAGGAATTGGCACACCAGCTTGTCAGCGGGGCGATAGGCCTGCCAGACGATCTGACGCGAAAGATGGTGCGAGAGGCGGTTGGTCGCGCCCTGGATACCGGCGGGGAACGCGGGGAGTAGAGTGCCAGGAAAGGCACTCGTGGGCGTAAAGGGCACGTTGAGCGCGGGGAGAAAGGGGATGCCCTGCGCCTCGGAGATGGCAGCGGCCACAAACAGGCCGCCGATGCCCGCCAACACCAACTCTCTATCGCCACTCGCCGTCAAGCCTCGCTCCGCCAGATGTCGCACGTTGGCCTTGAGCGCCTTGGCCATCTGGGCCATAGAGGTGAGCAGGCCGGCCCTGTTCAAGGACTTGGCGCATCTTGTCGTGTTGAACGATCTCTTGGGTGCTGATCTCAAGGGGCCAGAATTCGAGGCCATGCCCATCCACGAGGGCCGCAAAGTTCTGGTGGGTCACCATCCTAACGTGATGACCAGCCTTGCTCAAGCCCTTGCCCAGCGCGACGTAGGGCTGTACGTCTCCGCGACTGCCGGGGGCGATGATGACGATGCGCATCGAAAAGATCTCCTTCGCGTGGGTGGCATTCAGCCGGGCACACCGAGACACATCAAGACACGAGAGATCCCAGTGTGGCGAGAAAACGCAGCCCGACGGCACCTACTCGATCAGCAGACCTCACTGACGACATTGTAGAGCTGATCTATCCGCTAGCCATGCCCCTCCCAAAGGTCCCCCAACGAACATCTTGCCTTCCCATGAACCCCATCAGGGGACCTTTGGGAGGGGAGGAGAGCATCACACCCCGTCCCCATCCCGACTCCACACCCGCAGCCCCTGCCGGCTCAGGTAGACGGGGATGTTCTGAAAGAGGGGATTCGTGCCCTCGATGGCGCGGATCATGGCACGCTTGCGGCTCATGGAGGAGCCGCAGAGCAGCGTCAGGCTGCCCCCCTCACCGCCGGCGCCGTTGACCTTCCAGCCCAGCGCCCCATACTCGCGGGCGATGTCAATGATCTGCTGCGCGTCGCGGCTGACGAGTTGGGCGTGGAGGTTGCGCTGCCCTTCGGTGTTGTCGCGCATGGCCTGGCCCAGCTCGACGAAATCGCCGGCATAGAGGGCGTCGCGCGAGCGCTCCGCCGTCCGCCGCAGGGCGTCCAGCTTGGGGTTCTCCGGCCCGGCGTCCTCTAGCCCGTGGATCACCATCTCGTGCACCGCCGACGAGCTGTGCGAGCGCCCCAAAAAGATGAGCACCAGCCGCCGCTCCAGCTCCCACCAGATATCATTAGAGACCTGGATCGGCGACACGGCGGCATAGGGATAGTTGAACATCTCGACATAGTTCACCCCACCAAAGGCGGCGCAGAGCTGATCCTGAATGCCGCTTTGCTGGCCGAGCATCTCGGTTTCGATGCGGTGAGCGACATAGGCCACCTCTAGCGGCGCGATGCGCCCCGGGGTGAGCTGGTCCAACGCGCCGATAAGCGCCACCGACACCGACGCCGACGTGCCGGTGGAGCAGCCCGCCGGCGCCTCGGAGTATATAGAGATCTGCACCGAGAGGTCATCGGGCACGCCCATATAGTCGATGGCCGCCTCCAAAAGGGGGTGATGGATCCACTCTTGGCGCTCGTGGCGCGGCATGACGGCATAGCGGTCGCCAAAGTTCTCGGCGTGAAGGATGCAGCGGTACTCGCGGGCATGGCGCGGATAGACGTCGATCTGCACCTCGACGTAGGGATAGACGCCGATGTTGAATATCTTGCCATGCTCGGCGAACCAGGTATCGGTCCAGCCGCCATTGTCGCACACCCGAATGGGGGCTACGCTGTTGATGATGCGGGCGGGCGTCTGGGGGTTGGTCATGATGTGATCTCCCAAGGGTTCGACATAGCTTGGCTACACCGCCACCGGCCGACCGCCAGCCCTGTCCGAGGCAAAGCAGGCGTCGATAACGCGCATCGTCGCATCCAACGGCTCCCAGCCAAAGGCGGGCTCTTGCAGGCCACGGATGGCCCGCGAGGCGTCCTCGACCTCGAGCATGTAGGTGTCCACCAGATCGACGACGATCTCCTCGGTCTTGTTCTCGGCGGTGAGCCACAGCCGGGCCGTGTCGCCGCGCCCGAGAAAGCCGTCGAGCGCCTCCAACACGCCTTTGGCGCCGACGACGCGGAAAAAGGTGCCCCCCGACGAGCGAAAGCCGGGCATGATGGTGGCCAACAGGCCGTCGCCAAAGTCGAGCCAGGCGGCGCCGCCCATGTCCACGTTGTATTTATCCGACCAGACCAGGCACGTCGATGCGGTGCGCGGCTCGCGGCCGGCGAGCATTCGCGCCGAGTTGATGCAGTAGCAGCCCACGTCATACATAGCGCCGCCCCCAGCCTCGGGCTGCAAGCGAATGTTCTCGGGGTTATCGGCCATGACAAAGCTAAAGGCGGTATGGATCTGGCGCAGCTCGCCGATGCGACCCTCCCGCAGCAGCTCTATCGCCTGCTGGGTGACGGGGCCAAAACGGTACATGAACGCCTCCAGCAGCAGGCGACCGGCGGCCTTGGCCGCGGCCTCCATCTCTCGCGCCTCCTCGGCGTTCATGGCGATGGGCTTTTCACACAAGACATCCTTGCCCGCCTGCACCGCCTTGATGGACCACTCTTTGTGCATGTGGTTGGGCAGAGGGATATAGATCGCCTCGACATCGGGATCGGCCAGCAGGGCCTCGTAGGAGCCATACGCCTTGGACGCCGAGAACTGTTGCGCCGTGGCGTCGGCCTTTTCCGGCGAGCGGCTGGCCA
>SKLG01000587.1 GCA_007123335.1 Anaerolineae bacterium
GACGCCCTGAACGAGTTCCTCGAATACGCGGAAAAGCGCTGATCGGTTGTATCCGCCCCCTCCCGAAGGTCCCCAGCGAAGCTTGACTGTAAGCAGAAAGTCCGGCGGGGACCTTCGGGAGGGGGCAGAGCGCAAGGAGGTCACATGCCTCAACAGGTAGGCCGCTTTGAGACCGACATCGTGCGTCACGTGACGCTGAACTATTTGCTGCACCTCCCGCCCGGCTATGGCGAGGTCGAGGGACCGTGGCCCATGATCTACTTCCTCCACGGCGCCGGGGAGCGCGGCGATGACGTGACCAAGCTGCTCAAGCACGGCATCCCCAAGATCGTCGAGCGCGACCCCGATTTCCCCTTTATCGCCCTATCGCCCCAGTGCCCTGAGGGAAGCTGGTGGCCGCTGGAGGTGGAGGCGCTCTATCGGCTGCTGGAGGAGATCGTAGCCCGCTATGAGGTCGATGAGCGGCGCATCTATCTCACCGGGATCAGCATGGGCGGCTTTGGCTCCTGGCGGCTGGGGAGCGCTCATCCCGATCGTTTCGCCGCTGTGGTCCCCATCTGCGGTGGCATGGAGGGTCCCGCCCGGCAGGTGCACACCCTCAAGGATGTGCCGGTGTGGGCCTTTCACGGCGCCAAGGACCCCACGGTGCCGCTGGCCCAGTCGGAGCGGCTGGTCGAGGCGCTCGATGCCTGCGGCGGAAACGTGCGCCTGACCGTCTATCCCGAGGCCGCCCACGACTCTTGGACCGAGACCTACGATAACCCCGATCTCTACCGCTGGCTCCTGGCCCAATCGCGGTAGGTTGACGCCCATGGAGGAGCGTATTCACGCCGCGTTGCCGGCCTATCTCGCCGCAGCGCAGCCGCGTTGGGTACAGCCGGCCGTCGAGGGCTTGACCAGCATCAACACCGGCTGGGAGAGCGACGTCTATGCGTTCACCCTGGCCCACGGCCCAGCCGGGGAGCGCGCGAGGGAGCGCCTGATCCTGCGCCTCTATCCCGGCGATAGCGCCGAGCGCGTGGCGCACCGCGAGGCTTACGGCATGCGCGCCCTTTGGAGAGCGGGCTATCCCTTGCCCGAGGTCTATGCCACCTGCCTTACCGACTCGCCGCTGGGGCGGCCCTTTATGGTCATGACCTTTGTCGAGGGAGAGATCCTCTGGGAGCAGATGGTGCGCGCCACCGATGCTGCGGCCCAAGAGGCGCTGCTAGAGGGCTTTTGCCAAGCGTTCGTGCGCCTGCATCGGCTCGATTGGCGCATCGTCGCTCGCGAGGAGCAGATTCCCCGCTACGAGGCCGATCCGCTGGCGGCCATCGACGATGCCCTGGCGCTGGGTCGGCGCATCGTCGGCGAGTGGGGCCGGCCCGAGTTTGCGCCGGTGGTGGAATGGCTGGATGCCCGGCGGCGAGAGCTGCGGCGCGCGCTCCTTGCGCCGGTGCACCTCGACTTGCACCCCGGCAACGTCATCCTGCGGCCAGACGGCCAGATGACGGTCATCGACTGGACCCAAATCCAGGCCGCCGACCGCCGCTTTGATCTGGCCTGGACGGCCCTGCTCGTCGAGTCCCACGCATCGACGGAATGGCGCGACCGCGTAGTGAATGGCTATACGGCGGTCAGCGGCCACGAGGTGGCTGAGGATTTCGAGCTCTTTGAGGTATTCTCCGCCGCCAAGCGCCTGGCCACCTTTGCGGTGACCATGAGCCAGGGGGCCGGGCGGCTCAACATGCGCCCAGGGGCCGAGGCGATGATCCGCGCCAGCCTGCCGGCGATGCGGCGGGTCTATGCCATCCTATGTGCGCGCACCGATTTGCGCCTGCCCGAGGTGGAGGAACTGCTGGCCTCCCTGACCTAGTATCGTGCTCCTTCGCACCCGGCCCACCCACGCAATGAGCCCGGCGCTCCTCTCTAGCGCCGGGCTCTTTTGCCTGCGTACAACACGTTCTGAACACCCTATGCTCTTGGAGTGTGACGCAGATGCCATACCGGCCTGGCTCGGATTTGGCCATCTCGCGCAGCCCATAGGGGAGGCGAGGAGAAGACTCGGCCACATCGGTCGCGAACACAACGTTGGAAACACAAGCGGCGCAGGGAAATACACCGCGATGTGTCCTCCGTGTGGCACACGACCACAGGACGGACACGTCAAACAACGCCTGAGCGTTGCGTTGACCCTTATGACGCCCGTACATCTAAAAGATTACGGGGTATTTGAGGGTATTCGTATGTCATGAGTCTGTCAAATTATGACTTGATTCATCCCGCCATCCAAGACGTCCTTGCCGGGATGGCGGCAGCGATGGGTCCGTAGCTCGATGAAACGCTCATGGAGCGCCTCAAATTATCCCAAACAGGTGCTGCCACCGGCCAGCCTGGTTTGGGGCGCTCCCTGGCCTGGGCTATAATCACGCCGATGGCGGAGCAGCTCGTGGGCCGTCCAATGTTCGTTTCGCCACTCATCCCGTGGTTCTCTGGAGAGACCTTTGTGACCGTATCCTATCGTGTCCATCACCGCATTGCCCTGGCGATCGTCGCGGGCTTTTGCGTGCTTGGCGTTCTATATAGCGTGGTCAACCCCATCCTGGAATCGCCGGATGAGATCTATCACTATCCCTTTATCAAGCATCTCGCCGATGGGAATGGGTTGCCGGTGCAGAGGGCCGACCAGGACGCCCTATGGGGCCAGGAGGGCAGTCAGCCGCCGCTCTATTACGCGCTGTCGGCGCTGCTAACCTCCTGGATCGATACCGATGACTTGACCGAGATTCATCGGCTCAACCCTCACGCCCGCATCGGCATCCCCTTGGCCGAGGACAATAAAAACGTCCTCATCCACACCGACCGCGAGGCTTGGCCCTGGCGAGGGACGGTGTTGGCCATTCACCTGGTTCGTCTCTTTTCAGTGGCGCTGGGCGCGGGCACTGTTTGGTGCACCTACCGTCTGACGCGCATGCTCTTCCCTGATCGGCCTGCGCTGGCGTTGGGCGCCATGGGCGTCAACGCCTTTATCCCCATGTTCCTGTTCATCAGCGCGTCGATAAACAACGATAACCTGGTCACGCTATTAGCCAGCCTGGCCTTGCTGCTCATCACTCGATACATGCTCAGTGAGCGGCCATCGCGACGGACGTTACCTCTGTTGGGGCTGATCATCGGGCTGGCCTGCCTGTCCAAGCTCAGCGGGCTGGCGCTGCTGCCGTTGGCCGCGTTGGCCTTGGCCCTCGATCGCGGCTGGCGACTCTGGACGGCGGGGCGATCCATCGACGGCGACCGAATCTGGCGCGAGGCGGGCGCGTGGTGCATCGACGTC
>SKLG01000428.1 GCA_007123335.1 Anaerolineae bacterium
AGCGTCGCCCGCGATGGACGGCGCCACAAATGACAAGAGCGTTCATTCCGCGATCGACCCCAGCAATCTATCTGGCGCCCAAAGGACAGATTCGGTGGCGACCTTTCTCGTCTTTTTGCGAGAGGACGCGCTGGCCCGCCCGAGCGTCCGATCCGAGATTGCCGCCATCGAACGACACGCCGACCCGACCACCGCCAGAGAGCTGCGGACAGCATACATCGTAGAGCAGTTGCGCCGAACCGCCGAAAAGAGTCAGGCTCCGCTCCGGACGATGCTCCAGGCCCAGATGCAACAGAGCCGAGTGCAAGACTATCGCAGCTACTGGGTGTTCAACGGATTCGCCGTCGATGGCGATCTCTCCGCCGTCCTCGAGCTGGCCGCCCATCCGGCGGTGGAGGAGATACGGCGCAATCGTATCCACCAACTGCCCACGCCACAAATCACCGACCCAGAGTCGGCGCCCGAGATGCTTGCGCAGACGGAGAGCGATGTGGGTTGGCACCTCTCGCACATTGGCGCAGACCGCGTCTGGCAGGATCTGGACATCACCGGTCGCGGCATCGTCGTCGCCAACATGGATTCGGGCGTCGATTGGACCCATCCGGCGCTCCAGGGCAGCTATCGCGGTAGCCATTCAGGCAGCCACGATTACAACTGGTTCGATCCCACCGGAACCTATCTCCTTGCGCCCGGTCCCAACCGCCCGCGCATCAGCGCTTGGTCCGATCACGGCACCCACACCATGGGCATCCTCACCAGCGTCGCCCCCGGCGCCCAATGGATCGCCCTCAAGCTCTTTGACGATCGTGGCAGCGCAACCGACGAATGGCTGCACGCCGGCTTTCAGTGGGTCCTGGCGCCCACCAGGCTGGATGGCAGCAACCCTGATCCCGCCCGCGCCCCGCACATCGTCAGCAACTCGTGGGGCGACGATAACCCCCTCGACCAAAGCTTCCGGCAAGGTCTCAACGCATGGAGAGCAGCAGGTATCTACTCTACCTGGGCCGCCGGCAATTCTGGCCCCGCCGAGAGAACACTCAACGCTCCCGCCGCCTTTCCCGAGGCCATGGCGGTGGGTGCGATCGCGGAAAACCTTCAGGTGGCCAGCTTCTCCAGCCGCGGCCCATCCCCTTGGGGATCGATGATCAAGCCCGATGTGGTCGCTCCCGGCGTAAGCGTGCGCTCCACCGTCGCCGGAGGCGGCTTTGAAAACTGGAACGGCACCTCGATGGCCACCCCCCACGTGGCCGGACTGGTCGCATTGCTCTGGGAGGCGGCAGGCGCCAACCTACCCATCGATGAAACCACGAGGGTTATCACCAGCACAGCCACCGATATGGGTGTTTCCGGCCCCGACTATGCCACGGGATATGGCCTTATCGACACCTACCAGGCGGTAGGCTCTGTCTACCAGAGTGGCTCGCTGGGCGGCAGCATCAGGAATAGCGAGACCGACCAGGCGATCAGCGCCGCCGTCGTTCGCATGCGTAACCGCGCCACAGGGGCCGAGGTGCAGACCGTCAGCGACTATCAAGGCCATTATCAGATGACCGCCATAGCAGGCCACTATGATATCACGGTGAGCGCCTTTGGCTATGGAGCGATCTCGCCTCCCTGGTCGGCGGAGGATGTCGAGATCGTCGCCAACCAGCTGACCCAGCTCGATTTGGCCCTGGTCCCATTGCCCCGTGGCACGATTCAGGGCCAAGTTCGCGTCGCCGATAGCTCCCCGCCGCCCTCGGTGACCATATCGCTGCTCAACACGCCCCTAGAGACGCGCACCGATGCCGAGGGACGCTACCGCATCGACGCTCCCGAGGGGATCTATGCCCTACGCGGCATGGCCCGTTATCCGGGCTATCGCGGCCAGCTCATCGAGGAGGTCGCCGTCACCGTAGGCGTCACCCAGAACGTCGATCTGCAACTTGCGCGCATTCCGCGTCTGCTGCTCGTCGATGCCGACGCCTGGTTGGCAGGAGATGGCAACGTCTCCGGATCGGTGGCCATGGAATATTATGTCAATGCACTGAATACGCTGCTATACAGTCATGATCAACACTGGATCATGCGACCGTCTGACGATGTGCCCCGGCGATCGCGGTTGGCTCAATATGATGTGGTCATATGGGCGCAGCCTGTCCACTCCCCAGGGCATATCGCCGCGTGGGGCGAGCTCGGGGCGTACCTCGATGGCGGCGGCCATCTGCTCATCAGCGGCCAGGACATTGGCTACTGGGATGTTGACCGTGGCCACGGTCACAGCGAATACGGCACCTACCTTCGCGCGCACTATTTGCGCCGAGATAGCGCACGGACCCCGCTTCACGGGTTGATCGATTCGGCGTTCGCCGGCCTCACTCTGCTCTATAACACGCCGGATAGCGCAGGGAATCAGCAACAACCCGATGCCATCGCGCCCATCGACGAGGAAACCAGCGCGATCCTCGCCAACGAAGATGGCACCGTCGTAGGCTTGGCGACGCCTGGCCACGGTCACCGCGGCGGTGTGGTCTACCTGAGCGTTGGGCTGGAGGGCGTTGGCCCGCTGGATACCCGCGCCGCGCTCATCGAGCGTGCCGTGGCATTTCTTACGGAGAACAGCGCGCCGCAACAGTACCATTTGTACATGCCGCTCTACTTCCGGGCCAAGACGATCAATCCCTCCTGATCCTGGCAAAGGAGAGCCATGGCGCATCGCATATTTGTGTTTGGCGTGGATGGCATGATCCCGCCGCTGACCGAAAATCTCGTCGCCGCTGGCAGGTTGCCGCATATCGCGCGCTTGTTCCGCGAGGGTGCGCTCACCAAGTTGCTGCCTTTTGTCTCCACCTGGGGACCCATCAACTGGATGTGCTTTGCCACCGGCGCGCCTCCAGGCAATGCGTGGCGCGGTACCGTCGCCGTGCCAGGGATCGAGGCGCTAGATGCCGCCAGTGACGCCCCCAGTGCGTACGGCTGCGAGACGCTGTGGGAGGCGCTAGATCGGCAGGGCCGGGGCAGCGCCATTGTATCGTACCCGGCAAGCTGGCCGCCACGAGGATTGTCACACACGACCATCGCCGTGCCAGACCGCCAAAGCACCGATCTCGCCCCGCTAGAGCTGGCGCGACCAGCGCGCTATATGACCGCCGACCTGCGCGACCGCTATCGCCAGCCTCCCGGCACCCAGGCCGGCTGGGCGCCTCTCTCCAGCCGGGGGCGCAGGCGCCCAGCGTCCAATACCCTACCCGTGCCAACCCCGCCAGCGGGCTGGCGTAACCTGCCATCCGGCCCCACGCTGGCCACTCGCTTCCCCCTGCTGGGC
>SKLG01000528.1 GCA_007123335.1 Anaerolineae bacterium
ATCTCGGCCACCATCATCGACTCGTCGTCGGTGACCCGCAGGCCATCGACGAAACGGGGCTCCAGGTGGAGCCGCTGTTGCAGGTCGGCAATGTCGGCGCCGCCGCCGTGGACGATGATCAGCGGTCCCTGGGCCACCAGAGCGGCCAGGGCCGTCGCCAGCTCGTCCAACACCGGGCCATCGCGCAGCTCGGCGCCGCCAATCTTTAGCAGTTTATAGGTATGCATCGCACCCTCCGCTTTCCGGCATCTAGATCAGGCCCAACGTCTCTTCCATCCCAAACATGACGTTTAGATTCTGCACCGCCTGGCCCGACGCCCCCTTGACCAGGTTGTCGATGGTGCTCACCAGGATAAACTCGCCGGGCGCGCCGGCCGATGCGGCGGACACGGCGCAGAGATTGGTGTTCACCACGTGGGCCAACGTGGCCAGCGCGCCGGCGTCCAGCACCTGGACAAAGGGCGCGTCGGCATAGCGCTGGCGCCAGCAGGCGACGATATCCCCCACGCCCACCTCGGCGTCGAGCTGCACATAGATGGTGGAGAGGATCCCCCGCGACACCGGCAACAGGTGGGGCGTAAAGACGATGCGCGGGCTATTCAACCCCGCTGCGGCCAGCTCCTGCTCGATCTCGGGCACGTGGCGGTGCGCATGGCCTACATTATACGCCGATAAATTGTCGTGCACACTGACGAAATGGGTCTTGATCGTCGCCTTGGCGCCGGCGCCCGAGACGCCCGACTTGCTATCGATGATGATCCGCTCCTCGCGCACCCACCCGGCCTCGATGAGCGGCAGCAGCGGCAACAGTGCGCCGGTGGGATAGCATCCTGGGCAGGCCACCAGCGTGGAATCGGCGATCTCGTCGCGGTAGAACTCGGTGAGGCCGTACACCGCCCGATCCAGGAACTCGGGCGCCTGGTGCTCGCGATAGAACTGGTGATAGACCTCGAGATCGCGCAGGCGAAAGTCGGCCGAGAGATCGACGCAGCGGCTCCCCGCCTCCAGGACGCGCTTGGCCAAGGCGGCCGAGGCGCCGTGGGGGGTGCAGAGGAACACCACATCCACCTCGCCCAGCGGCGCGTCGTCGGGCGCCACGAGGGGGGTGGCGATGGTCGAGGGGTAGACGTCGCACACCCTCTGCCCGGCGAACGTCCGCGACGACAAAAAGCCGATCTCAACCTGCGGATGCCGCGTCAAGATCTTATTCAGCTCAAACCCCGCATACCCCGTGGCGCCCAAGACACCTGCTGTGATCATGGCTCTCTCCGTGTTCATGGTAGTTTCCCTCCCCCTCCCGAAGGTCCTTGCGAAGTGATTCTCAGAGCAAGCACCCCTTCTGGGACCTTTGGGAGGGGGGTGCGCCCAACAAACAAAAAACCAGCTCCCCGTCTGGAGAGCTGGTGGCTTGATCGTCTCTGATGCACGCCCAGGCAACACTATCCAGACCTTTGTCCGGCTATGGCCTCGGGCTCCTCCTGAATGATAGCAGGCAATACTCGCGCATCATGTTTTGCACCTTGTGCGGAATCATATTGGGGGCAGTGTATACCAAAGGGGCGGGGCTGTCAAAACAAAGTGGACCTATTGCTGCCCCAAGGCGTGGCGCAACCACAGCCACGAGCCGATGAACAAGACGCCGCCGATGCCAAAAAGAATACCGGTCATTTGGGTGTGAGCGGCCTGACCGCGCAACATGATGTCCTGGAGCAGGCGAATGCCATAGGTCGCTGGCAGCGCCAGAGAGATGACCCGCACCTGGGGCCGCAACCAGTCGAGGCTTTGAAAGAACCCGCTAAAGAAAACGGTCAAGAGAAGCATGATCATCGCATACTGCACCGCCTGGCTGACGCTCTCTGATGCCAGCGAGATCAAAAAGCCGAAACTCAAAGAGGTAAATATCAATCCAAAAAGAACGATGATGTAATGAGTCCAGGATCCAAGCATCGGCACACCGAGCAGATAAACCACCATGGCGCCCAGCAGCGCCACCAACAGCCCACCGATGAGGCCATAACTGAGATATTTGCCGAGCAGAATCTCTATCGCCGTCAAGGGCGACACGCGAAAGAGTTCTACGCTGCCCAATTCCTTTTCGTTCACGATGGAGAGGGCGGCCAGGGTCACACAAAGATGCTGAAGCAAGAGGGCGATGACGCCGGGCGCATAGAACGCGGTGAAATCCACGATGATGGGCGCGATGGTCTGCGTTTCGCTGCGGATGGGGCTGACGAGCACGTGGGGGTCGACCCTTCTAAAGTCGCGAAGCAGCGATTCCAACTCGGCGAGTCTTGACTCGGTATCGCTGAGCGCATCGAGCCTGCGTTCCTGGTCATCGGTATCCGCTGTGCGGATCTCTTCGGTATTCCTCCGGATGCCCGCGAATTGCTCCTCCATCTCGGCCACGGAGCGTTCGCCGCCTTTGCCATCGTTTGGCGTGTCCTCAACGTTGCCCAGCCATGAAGCGATGGCGCTCATCGCCAGGCCCAGGGCGCCCACGTGCTCATCCAGTTGTTCCGAGTGCTCCTGAACCGCCTCCTCGTCGTCCGCTTGCAGCGCCGCCCGCAGGGCCTGGGTCTCGCGGCGCGCGGCCAAGAGTTCCGCCTGCGCCTCGGCGGAGCGTTCCTGCCCCTGCCGGGTCATCTCACGCAGGATGTCGCGATTGATCTCATCGACATAGAGTTGCGAAAAAGCCTCAATATAGTTGGTTTCGGCGGGGTCGATGGCGTTATGATAGATGGTGAAAACGACCTGCTCGCCTTCCTGCATGTCTTCGTAGGCGCTCTCCGGGGTGACCACCACGAGATCCAGGCGCCCCGCGCGAAGATGCCGGCGAGCGATGAATTCGTTCTCGGTGAGGCCGACGAAATGGAGCCGAGGATCGGGCCCGGTGGCGTAGCGGATGATCTCATCGCGCAGAGCGCTGTCCTCGGGGACGACAAACAGGGCTCGCAGAGGGGGATACTCGTTCTGGAAGCCAAAGCCGAACAAACCAAGAATAGCAAAGGGGCCAACAATCAGGAGCAACACCAGCCGAGGTTGGCGCAAGATTTCAAAGAATTCTTTGGCTGGAAACGCAAAAACGCGCACCAGGAATTGCCGTAAACTAGCCATTCTCCGCTCGGCTTTCTTCCATCAGCTTGACAAATACATCATCGAACGGCAACTGCGTTTCGTCGATGGATTGCACACCTATCTGCTGCGCTTCGAACCAGCGCATGAGGATCGGGATGGCGATACTGGCATCCTCAGTGATGACCTCGTACGCGGTAGCGTGTATGCGGCGCAACGAGAGGATACC
>SKLG01000169.1 GCA_007123335.1 Anaerolineae bacterium
AGAAGGAGAGCCGGCTGAGGTGCTCAAAGACGGCGTTGCGCAGGTCAAAGACGATGCGCTGCCCCACGGTGGCGCTGGCATAGAGCCGGACGAAATCCACCAGCCCCTGGACCAACGCCAGCGCCAGCAGCCCCCCGGCCAGCCACCAGATGCCCTCGATCTGCTCGCCCAGGATAAAGGCGTCAATGCCAAAGCGGATGAGCCACGGCGGAGCCAGCTCGATGGCCGTCGTCGCCAGCACGGCGACGACGATGCCCAGCAGCTTGAGGGTGTGCGGCCGCATATATGCCAGCAGGCGGCGCAACACCGGGCCGACGGGGCCTGAGGGGCCGGGTTTGCCCATCCCCTGGCCTCCTTTGCCCTTGCCGCCGCCTCCGCCGGGGCCTGCCGGGCCACCCTGCTTGCCGCCGGGCTGCCCTGAAGAGGCGCCGCCCTTGTTGCCCGCCGGTCTCGGTTTGCCCTGACCAGGGACAGCGCGGCCACCTCCCGGCCCTTTGCCGGATCGGGGATCGCCTTCTGATATGGATGGCTTGGGCATGACATTCATCCTTTCAGCGCAATTGCGCGCGTAGCAGCCACGTGGCGACGCCGAGAAACAGGGCGGTAAAGAGCGCGAGCAAGCCCATATTCACGACAAAGGCGTTCACATCGGCCATGCCGTTCACCGTCTGGCGCAACCCATGCACGCCATAGATCATGGGCATGGCGTGGGCGATGCCCCTCAGCAGGGGCGACGCAACCCCGTCGGCGGAAAAGGTGCCCGATATAAAGACCAGGGCGATGCGGATCACCGTCGCCGGGGGCATCGCCTGAGGGATATCGTGGAACGGGATGGCCAACACGAGGCCGAACGCCGAGAAGCAAAAGGAGCACGCTAGCGCGGCGAGCACAAAGGGAACGACCGCCACCTCGATGGCGCCCATGACCGAGAGGACCGACGCGTAGAGCAGGGCCAGCGCCATCCCGAAAAAGGCCCCCGCCAGCGTCTTGGACAGCATGAGCATGAATGGGGTGACGGGCGCGGTGAGCAGCAGGTGCAAAGTCCCCGTGCGCCGCTCCAGCGGCAGGGCCACGCCCTGGATGGCGCCGGCGCCGAACAAGAGGGCCGTCGCCACCAATCCCGGCATGACCACCCGCAGCTCCACCGCCCGTTCCAGGGCATAGGCGGCATAGAGCACCACGGGCATCAACAGCCCAAAGGTGAGGTTCGGCCCTTTGAAGAAATAGATCCTGGCGTCCTTTTCCGCGATGGCCAGGACGATCTTGAGTTGCCTGAACCAGGTTCGGGTTCCAGGGGGCGCCGTGATCGCAAGGTGTTGGTTCATAGCAGGGCAAACACGTCGTTCGGGGCGCGGCTGGCGGCGCGCTGCAGATGCTCAGTGCCCAGGAACAGCCTCGGGCGCGCCTCGGGCGCCCGCAAGATCGGCGACTCGTCCTGTTGGCTACGATGGCAACGGCTGGCGGTGATCAGATGCCCTTGCACACCCCGGCGCGCCAGGAGCATCAGCGTATCGCCGCAGCGATAGACTTTGTCGTCGGGATGGGCGAACAGGGCCACCAGGCCAGACATGCTCTCCTTTCGTTTGCCCATGGGAAGAGAACCGGCGGTTGCGCCTTTATGCAACCGCCGGTCTTGGTTTTAGGAGCCTGCCCTCAGCTCCTCGATGTGTTCCTCCACAGCCTGGGCCTCGGCCCGCAGCTCCTTCAGATAAGCCTCGAGCTCGGCGGCTTGCTCCTCTTTGGTGGCGAAACGACGCTGGAAGCCAAACGTCTCGGTGCTGTCACAGCAGCACTCGTGAGCATAGCTATGGTGCCCCCAACATCCGCACTGGCACCGCCCGTGATGTCCCCTGTGAGGGGCGCAGCAACTGCACCCACAGCCACAGTCGCAGCCATGATGTCTGGTGCGCGTGTGGTGCCCGCCACAGCCGCATTCGTGCTGGGGCTCGTGTTCCTCGCATCCACAATCGTGCTGTTGTTCATGATGTCCGCATGTGCACATGGTCCCATCTCCTCTCTCTCTCTCATAGATCGTAAATACCGTGAGTTCTCTCCCCGTGCAGCCTAGTCGCCCTGCTCAGACGCGCGCGCCTCTGGCGACCTGTCGCCATGACACGCGCAGGATCGCGGCATTGCCTGTAACGAACAATCGCCCTCCGCTGTTGCACAAGACCCTGTGTCGTGATGCACACAGCCGTCCTCGTTTGTAGGCGACATGGGCACCTGTACCATCACTTGAGCCAGGGCCTCGCCTAGCTCGGCCTCGGCCAGCTCGCGATAGGCTGCCAGGGCGTCCTGGTCGAGCCAGTAGTGGATCTGGTAGCCTCGCCGCTCGCTGCGCACCAGTCCCAGATCTTTGAGGATGCGCAGATGCTGTGATACACTAGATACGGTGACGCCCAGCTCCTGGGCGAGTCGACTGACGCACTTGGCGTTGCCGCAGTGCGATACGGCCAGCAACTGCACGAGCTGCAATCGGGTCGAGTCGGCCAGGGCCTTGTAGAATTGGACAAGCGCGTCGATCGGGTGCATGGGGAATCCTTTTTCGTGTTTAAGCAACTACTAAAATAATAGCAGAGAATGGGAGCGTTGTCAAGGGCGGATCTTCGCATCGATTCTGACGCTGTGCCTCTGGCATGGTATAATGATGGTGTACACGTGGCGATCCAACGCGCTGCGATGCTTATGTGTTGTTAGGGAGAACCTTCTACTATGCTACGAAATCTGATCAAAACGCTGATGGGAGACCCCAGCGAGCGTGAAATAAAGCGCCTGCAACCGACGATCGACGAGATCAACGACCTAGAGCCCGAGATGCAGGCCAAGAGCGACGACGAGCTGCGCGCGCTGAGCGGCGCCTTCCGGCAGCAGATCGCCGAGGCCACTCAGCGGTATGTGCAGGAGCGCGAGGAGCTTCAGGCGGAGCTTGACATGGAGCAGGACGCCGACGAGCGCCGCGCCCTCCGGTTGCAGATCGACCGGGCCACGGCGGAGCTGGATCGCGCCGAGAAGGACGTTCTCGACGATATCCTGCCAGAGGCGTTCGCCGCTGTGCGCGAGGCCGCCGTGCGCACCGTGAACATGCGCCACTTTGACGTACAGCTCCTGGGCGGCATCGTCCTGCACCAGAACAAGATCGCCGAGATGAAGACCGGCGAAGGCAAGACCTTGGTGGCCACGCTGCCCCTCTACCTCAACGCCCTCACCGGCCGCGGCGTGCACCTGGTCACACCCAACGACTATCTCTCCAAGGTGGGCGTGCAGTGGATGGGGCCGGTGTATAACCTGCTGGG
>SKLG01000517.1 GCA_007123335.1 Anaerolineae bacterium
CGCGTCGAAAAGATGCTGCACCGCCAACTCACGCCGGGCGAAAAGAAGTGAGGTGAGACGTTCGATCGCCAGCGGCGATGGTCCCCGCCGACCCCATGGCCGAGACATAGGCCGCGATCCGACCGCGTCCGACGCCCTCGGCGGCCAGCTCGGCAGCCAGCTCGACGATAGAGTTTCCGGTGACGTAATAGTGAAAGCGATAGTTGGCCATCGAAGAGAACTGGTTCAGCACCAGGATATGCTCGGGATCGCACCGCTCCAATTCCACCGCGCGGTCGTATAGCGAGACCACATCGCTCTCCCCGCCGGGCACCGTGTCGATGTCGGCGCCATAGGCGCGAATGCGCTCGAAACGCTCGGCGCTCATCCTCTGCGGCATGATCACTAGATTGCGAAAGCCCATGCGACCACCCACCCACGCCCCGCCGATACCATAGTTGCCGGTAGAGGGCCACACGCACGTCGTATGCCCCGGACGGGCGTCGCCAGCCAACAGACGTTCCAGGAGCACGGCATAAGCCGCGCCCACTTTGTGGCTGCCGGTAGGAAAGTCGCGCCCGTATAGGACGACGATGGGCGCCGATACGCCGGTGAGCTCCGGCGGCAAGATATCGTAGGAGACGCGCCCATCGGCGCCCCGCCAACTGATGGAAAACAGGTTGACCGGATCCAACGGATCGTGTTGGCTAGCCGCCTGCGCTCGAGCGCGAATATCCGCGTCGATGCGCTGAGGATGCAGCATCTCCTCAAAAGTGGGTCCGGTGATCGGCAAAGACATTGGTTGATCTTCCTCTTGATCGATGATATATGGGAGATAACGGTGCTATCAAGTATTACGCGGCCATCCTAGACCGTGATGATCTCGGCCTCATCTGCATCGGTGTCATATACGGCGTAGGTATGCGTACCATAACGCCCCATCACCTCGCCAGGATCGACAAGCAGCGTCTCGCCCACTTGGGTGACCTCAGCATTGTGATCATGGCCATGGCAGACCAGATCATACTCGCCCCCACGAGCCAACGCAGCCGCCATGTCGGGATAATGGGTCAAAGCGATTTTGCGCCCCTCCAGTTCGAGCTCAGCAAAATGCCCATGAATGGTCACCTCGCCTATTTCTTGCGCCTGGCGGGCAATGGCCAGCTTGTCGCCGTCGTTATTGCCCCACACCACGTGCACCGGACCGTGAAATCCCTCGGCGATGGCCAACATGGTAAAGGGCGCGCATAGATCCCCAAGACAGAGCAGTTCGGCACAATCGGTCAAGCCAGTGAGCACATCCTGAAGCGCCCACAAATTGTCATGAATGTCGGAGATGATCCCTATCCGCACGAGGTACCTCCTTTTACGTCCTGTCGCATCCTTGCAAGTTCCCATTCTCTCGACACAAAGCCTATCGGCTACCACGAATTGTACCACGGGAAGCGCATGGCGTCTACCGAGGTGAGATTTTCCGAGATTATCCCGCTTGCAGCCGCATGCGAACTTGCATAAAATACCATTCCGTCTGCGCAAAGACGCGCTGATGAGACGATATCCCCATACATCAGCATGACTCATAGAGAGGAGCAGACCATGCGTGTCGCAGAGGCCATCGTCCGCATTCTGGAGAGCGAGGGCATCACGGCGGCGTTCGGCATACCCGGCGCGGCCATCAACCCGGTGTACGAGTACCTGGGCACGTCGAGACAGATCCAGCACTATATCGCCCGCCACGAGGAGGGCGCCGTCCACGCCGCCGACGGCTTTTACCGCGCCTGCGGCAAGATGGCCCTGGCCATCTGCACCTCCGGCCCCGGCGCCACCAACTTTATCACCGGCCTCTACACCGCGCAGATCGACTCGATCCCCCTCATCGCCATGACCGGCCAGAACGTCCGCGCCCAGTTGGGCAAGGAGGCCTTTCAGTGCGTCGATATCGCCGCCATCGCCGCGCCGGTGTCCAAGCAAACCTGGTGCATCACCGAGCCCGACCAGGTGCCCACGCTGCTCCGTGAGGCGTTTCGCGTGGCCCGCGAAGGCCGCCCCGGCCCGGTGCTGGTGGACCTGCCCATGGACGTGCAGATGGCCGAGATCGACTATGATCCGGCCAGCGATGCACCCTTGCCCATTTATAAGTCGGAGCCGAACCGCGCCCAGATCGCCCGCGCCGTGGACATGCTCCTGGCCGCCGAGAACCCGGTGCTGATCATGGGCGGCGGCGTGCTGCTGGCCGGCGCCACGGAAGAGTTCGTCGAGTTCGCCGAGTACCTCTCCCTGCCGGTGATCACCACCTACCAGGCCACCGGCGGCATCCCGGCCAACCATCCGCTGCACGTCGGCCATATCGGCCTCCAGGTGGGCTCGCCCTTTGGCAACCGCTTCTTCCTGGGCTCCGACCTGGTGATGGGCATCGGCAACCGTTTCGGCGACCGGCACACCGGCCGATTGGACGTCTATGTCAAAGGGCGGCGCTTTATCCACGTGAACATTGAGCCGGCGCACATCGGCCGCATCGTGCCCACATCGCTGGGCATCGTCTCCGACGCCAAGCTGGCGCTGGAGGCCCTGCTGGAAGAGGCCAAGTCGCGCACCGCGTCACGCCCGCCGGCCGAGCGGGTGGCCCGCATCCCCGAGGATCGCCAGCGCCTGGCGCGCAAGACCGATTACGACCAGGTGCCCATCAAGCCGCAGCGCGTCTACCAGGAGATGAACGACTTTTTCGGCGCCGACGCCATCTTTACCACCGGCTGCGGCCTGACTCAGATCTGGTCCGGGCAGTTCCAGGCCATCGCCAAGCCCCACACCTACCTGGCCTCGGGCGGGGCGGGGACGTTGGGCTATGACCTGCCGGCAGCCATCGGCGCCAAGGTGGCCCGGCCCGAGGCGACCTGCGTCGCCGTCATGGGCGACGGCGGGGTGGGTTTCATGATCGAAGAGCTGGCCATGGCCTGCCAGCACAAGGTGCCGATCATCGTGCTGGTGATCAACAACGGCTACCTGAGCCTGATTCGCCAGAACCAGCGCTACGCCTACGAGTACGAATACGCCGTGGACCTGACCTACGACGGGCTGGGCACCGATTTCGTCAAAGTGGCCGAGGGCTTTGGCGCCTATGCCGAGCGGGTGGAGCGTCCGGAGGAACTCCGCGCCGCCTTTCAGCGCGCCGTGGAGTGCGGCAAGCCGGCGCTCATCGATATCCTCGTCGAGCGCGAGGCCGATGCCTCCATGGGCGCCAGCCTCGACGCCATCCGCGAGTTTGTATAAGTCCGCGACGATTGCCTGTCAGCGGTGGCCGCGACCAATCC
>SKLG01000394.1 GCA_007123335.1 Anaerolineae bacterium
CAGATCGCCATCGAGGGCATGAACCAGCACCAGTTTGACGAGGTCGTGCTGATCCACACCCTCTACCATGAGGGCGCACGGCTACAGGTCACGACTCGGCGGCTGCTGCCCGTGTGCCCTGAGGCGCCCACCGAGCGCCGCAACTATATCTATGAGCCCGATCCCGACGAGCTGTTCCGCAGCCTGCTCCCTCGGGTGATCCGTTTCCAACTCTTTGAGGCCTATATGGAGTCGTTGGTGGCTGAGAACGTCTCGCGCATGGTGGCCATGCGCGCCGCCACGCAGAACGCCGATGACGTGATCCGAGACCTGACGCTGGCCTACAACAAGGCCCGGCAACAGGCCATCACCGCCGAGATGGCGGACCTGTTGGGCGAACGCGCCGGCAGAGCGAGCAGCATCCTGGGAGGGCTGGGACACGATGATACCGACGCGCCAACAGACTGACGACGGTGGGCGCTCATTGCTGACGCCTCGCCCCTCGCGCCCCGTCCAGGGCGAGGTGATCCAGGTGATCGGCTCGGTCATCGATGTCCAGTTCCCCGAGGGGGAGGTGCCTGGGCTGAACTCGGCGCTCGAGATCGTCATTCCCGGTCGCAGCAACCTGGTGGTGGAGGTGCAGCAGCAATTGCGCGGGCATTGCGTCCGCTGTATTGCCGTGGGCGCGGTGGATGGCCTGCGCCGGGGCCTGAGCGTCGTCGACTCGCGAGCGCCCATCAGCGTTCCCGTGGGCGAGGCGACGCTGGGGCGGATGATGAACGTCCTTGGCGAGCCCATCGATGACCTGGGACCCATCGACACCGAGGAGCGTTGGCCCATCCATCGCCCGGCGCCGACCTTTGCCCAGCAGGTGACCGAGATCGAGCTTTATGAGACCGGCATCAAGGCCCTCGACCTGCTGGCCCCCTTGCCGCGCGGCGGCAAGGTCGGCGTCTTTGGCGGCGCCGGGGTGGGCAAGACGGTGATCATTTATGAGCTGATCCGCAACATCGCCTATGAGCATGGTGGCTATTCCGTCTTTTGCGGCGTGGGCGAGCGCAGCCGCGAGGGTAACGACCTGTGGAATGACGTGCAGGAGGCCGGCGTTCTGGACAAGACGGCCCTCGTGCTGGGGCAGATGAACGAGCCCCCCGGCGTGCGTTCGCGGGTGGCGCTCACAGCGCTGACCGTCGCGGAAAAGTTTCGCGATCAGGGCATGGACATCCTGCTCTTCATCGACAACGTGTATCGCTTTATCCTGGCCAACGCCGAGGTCTCGGCGCTGCTGGGGCGCATGCCCTCGGCGGTGGGCTATCAGCCCACGTTGGCCGAGGAGGTCGGCGCGCTGGAGGAGCGCATCACCTCCACCTCGCGAGGCTCCATCACCTCGGTGCAGGCGATGTATGTGCCCGCCGACGACTATACCGATCCAGCGCCGACGACGGTCTTCGCCCATCTCGACGCCACGGTGGCCCTTCAGCGCTCCATCGCCGAGCTGGGCGTCTACCCGGCGGTGGACCCCCTGTCGTCGACGTCGCGAATCCTGGACCCGCACATCGTCGGCCAAGAGCACTATGACACCGCCCGCGACGTGCAGTCCATCTTGCAGCGTTACCGCGATCTCCAGGACATTATCGCCGTGCTGGGCACCGAGGATCTGGGCGAGGAGGACCGGCTGACGGTGGACCGCGCCCGCAAGGTGCAACGCTTTCTCTCCCAACCCATGTTTGTCGCCGCCTCCTTTACCGGGCGCGAGGGGCGCTATGTGCCCATCGGCGAGACGGTGCGCGGCTTTCGCGCCATCCTCGATGGCCAGGTCGACGACCTGCCCGCCTCGGCCTTTTACATGCAGGGCACCATCGACGACGTGAGGGCCTACGCAGCGCGACGGCCCGGTGCAGGAGCCAACAACGATGGCTGAGCAGAACCGACGAGCCGACGCTACTCCGCCGCCCGAGTTTGAGGGCGACGAGGCGCGTCCGTTACCCACGCTGCGGGTGACCATCGTCACCGGCGACCGTCTGGTGTATCAAGGCGAGGCCAGGCGGGTGGTAGCGCCGGCGGTGAACGGCCAGATCGCCATCCTACCTGGGCACTTGACATTGTTGACCGCGTTGGAGCCAGGGGAGATGATCGTCCGGCGCGAACAAGACAGCGAGGGTGCCGCGGGCGACGGGCCCGTCGCCATCGATCTGGCCATCGGCGGCGGGTTCCTGGAGGTGCGCGACGACGAGGTGATCGTGCTGGTCGACAGCGCCGAGCGGGCCGAGGAGATCGACGTGGCCCGCGCCGAGGAGGCCCGCCTCCGGGCGCTGGAGGCCATGCGCCAGTATCGCGGCACCCCCGAATACGCCGCCGCCGCCCGCGCCCTGAGCCGCTCGCGGGCGCGGCTCAAGGTGGCGCGGCATGTGCGGGTGCGACGCTAGGAGCGCGGTTACCCTTGGGGCTGGGCCAGACCCCGACGGATGTCGCGCTCGCCCCAGATGTTCAGCGCCTGGTTGATATAATCCTTGCACGCCTGGGCCGACACCCGCGCCGGATACCCAGTAAAGTCAAAGTCATCCACCAGCCAGCCGTCGTACCCGGCGCCGAGGAGCACCTTGGTGATCTCGGGGAAGGGCACCACCCCTCGCCCCAGCTCCACCCAGCGCCCGCGCGAGTCCACGCCATAAGCGCCGTCGTCGCTGGGCGCCACCGGGCCGCCGGGCCATAGCTCACCCTGGGGCCGACCAGCAAAGGTCACGTCTTTATAGTGCACAAAGCGCACCCGATCCACGTAGCGGGCTACCGTGTCCACAATGTCGAAATCGCCCAGCGCCAGTTGGCCCACGTCGGGGCAAAAGCCCACCACTGCGGGGTCAGTGAGCTCCATGAGCCGGTGAAAGGGCGCCTGCACCTCAAAGATGCTGCCCCAGTGCTGGTGCCAGGACATGGTCAGGCCCAGGGAGCGGGCATACTCGCCGAGATGGTTCGCCGTCTCGGCGACGATCTTGATGTGGTCGTCGAGTTGCTCCGGGGTGGTGTTGGGGCGCTTGCGCCCGCCGTCGAGGAGGACGTTCTCATAGCCCAGCTCGGCGACAAAGCGGCAACGCCGCTTAAACTCGTCCATGCCGCGTTGGCGCTCCTCGGGGATGTCAAAGGTCACGCCCAGGTAGTAGCTGGCTAACTCCAGGTCGTGCATGTCCAGGAGCTGGCGGAGCTCGGCGGGGCGGTGCTCGTATTGCTCGATGAGGTAGGGCGGCGCCATCTCCAGGCCGTCAAAGCCGATGAGGGACATCTCGTCGAGCATGC
>SKLG01000338.1 GCA_007123335.1 Anaerolineae bacterium
CGCTCCGAGGTCATCTTTGAGGTTGCCCTCGGCCATGATGTTCAGGTGCGCGTCGACATCCACAATCGCGGGCTCTATGGCCCCACCCATCGCTATAACATCACCGTCGAAGAGATCGTGGCTACACCCTTTCCCACCAGCACCGGTCTACCGCCGGTGGGCGTCGATCCTTACGAGCCAGACGACGTGGTGCCGGCGGTCATTGCCATCGGTGAGACGCAGCACCGCACCTTTTATCCCGAAGGGGATATCGACCAGGTCACGTTCTTGGCCAAGGCAGGGCGCAAGTATGAGGTTTTTACCTCTAACCTAGCTTTGGGGGTCGATACGGTGTTGGCGGTGCGCGTGGGGACAGAATGGTATATCAACGAAGATCGGCCCGGCGCGGCGCCTGGCGAGTATGCGTCATCGGTCACCTTCCGGGCGCCGTTTTGGGGCGATATACAGGTCGTAGCCGAAATCCGCAACAAGCAGGGCATCTACCGCCCTGACGCCTCCTACGAGATCACGGTGCTCGAGATCGCCACCTCGTGGGATGGCGGCGCCCGTGGCCCCGGCCTGGCCGCCTGGCGGGATGGGCCGACGGTGGCCCCTGCGCCGCGCGCCGCACCGCAGCAGATCGGCCCCTCGGCGGCGGGGCCGGTGCGGTTCACCCTCGTCCTGCGCCCCAGGCTGCGGGAGGCGCCCTGATATGCAGATCTTGGCGCGCATCCGCGAGGAGTTGCGGGCAAACACCCGCCGCTGGCTGCTCATCGGGCTGGGGGCGAATCTTGTCGTGGGCCTGGGGCTCGCGGCGTATGTCCTATTCGTCATGTTGCCCCCCTTTGCCGAGGGACAGATGCTGTCGCTGGCAATAGAGGCCGCCGAGAGGGAGGCGCAGGCCGCCGAGCACGCCGCAGCCGCCACGCCGACGGAGCTGGAGGGGGAGATCGAGGCCCTGCAAGCGGTGATGGCCCAGCGAGCGGGGATCTTTATCACCGCCGCCCACGCCGCCGAGATGCCCCAGCGCCTCTATGCCCATGCCGCCGAGACCGGGGTGCAGATCCTGGCGATAGATGATCGCGCGATGGACGATCGCGCGATGGGCGATCGCCCCATGCTCAACCCCGACGAGACGGCGGTCTACTGGACCAGCACCCTGCGCCTGGAGGCCACCGGCCCCATGGCCCAGTTGCTCCTCTTTGTGGCGCGCATCGAGCCGGCGGCGCAGCCCGGCGTCCAGTTCCGCGATCTGTCCATCGCCGACGCCGGCGGGGGCGCCCATCGGCTGGTGATGGAGCTGCTGCTGCACATCTCGCCCCATGCCGATGGCTCACGCCCGCTGCCCACCTTCCCCATGCCCGACGCCGTCGGCTCTGCGGACCCGTTGTACAGCGAGCTGAACGCCGCCCTGCAGGCCAACGATTGGGGCAGCGCGGCGCGCCTGATCCAGGCGCTTTTGGAGCGCACGCCGAGGGGGCCAGGGCTGTTGGAGCAGCTCTACGAGGTCCGGCTGCGCTATGGCTACGAGCTGCTGGAAAAGGGCCAGGAGCGCGAGGCCGCCGGCCAATTCCTGCTGGCGTTAGAGATCAAGCCCAACGGCGCCGAGGCCCTCGACGCGCTGCAAAAGATTTCTCGCGCGCCGATGTCGCCTGTGGAGCTGCACCCGCTCACCGTGGCCACGCCTGCACCGATGCCTGCGCTGCCGACGGCGGAGGCCGCCCCTCCCCAGCTCGTCAAACCGGAGAACTGGCCTGCCGACTGGCCCTGGCCGCCGACAAGCCCCTGATCGTCGCCTCTCCAGCGACCGGAGGATTTCCAGGTATTACGCGATCAGACGATAGAGGATCACCTGGAGCGAACCCTTGCGAGCGGATGCCCCCTCCCAAAGGTCCCCCGGACGAACGTTTCGTCTATCCGTCAATCCTCGCTAGGGGGACCTTTGGGAGGGGGAAGGGCTCGCCCGGCCGACGGCCACAGCTTGCCGCCCCAGAAATAGACCAACCCCGCCGACACCAGCAACACCACCGCGTTCAGGTAAAAAGGCGCCCACGGCGTCAGGAGGTCATAGAACCAGCCGCCGATGAGCGGCCCCACGGTAAAGCCCAACCCCGAGGCGGTGGTGTGCAGCCCATAGCCCCAGCCGCGCCGGTCGTCGCCGCACAGATCCGAGACCAGGGCGTTCTCCGCCGGGTTGCCCGCCGCGTGGGCTGCCGCCGCTGCGGCCCATAACAGCGAGATGGCGGTCAGACTGGAGATCAGCGGCATGGCCATCGATGCCACCGCGCCGAGCACCAGGCTTCCCGCCATAAGCGGCACCCGCCCGAACCGGTCGCTGAGTGGCCCCAGCCGGGCCGGGAGCACCGCCCACACCAATCCAAAAGGGATGAACATCCAGGCGATGGTAAAGGTCGTCGCTCCCAGTTGTTCGCGCACATAGATGACGACCAGCGGCGCGATGAGCGCCTCCGAGACCGCCGTCACCCCCACGACCACCAGCAGCAGCACAAAGGAGGCCGGCAGCCGCCTCGGCAGGCCGCGGCGAAAGAACCAGATGCTCCAGCACGCGCCGCCGTTTGGGGCGCTCGAGGCGTTGGGCGCCGCGCCTCCGGGACGTGTCTCGGGCAGTTTTCGCCACGCCAGCAGCAACGCAGCGACGCTGCCCAGCGTATACACGACCATGGCCCAGCGCCAGGCCCACTCAAAGGGCAGGCTGATGATCAGCACCAACCCCACCACCGCGCCGACCATCATCCCCTGCGCCGAGGAGGATTCCATGCGCCCGAACGCCGCCGCCCGTTTGTGCTCCGGCGCCAGGTCGGCGACTGTGGCCCGCAGGCTTGACCAGAGGAGCGCCGAGGCCGCCCCTTGCAGCGCCCGCGAGAGGATCATGCCCACCACGGCGGTGACAAAGAGATAGGCCACCATCGTCGCGGCATAGGCGGCGATGCCCAGCAAAAAAAAGGGGCGCCGCCCATAGCGATCGATGGCCCAACCCACCGCCGGGCGCCCCAGCACGGTAACCAGCGAAAAGGCCGAGAGCATGGCGCCGATCTGCCACGCCGCCGCGCCCAGCTCCAGCCCCCACAACGGCAGCACCAGGGCGATAAAGCTAAAGGATAACGAGACGAGCAGCACTATGTGATATAGAACCTTCACGCACCACCCCTTCCCATCATTCTTCCCCCTCCCAAAGGTCCCCCGACGAACGCCTCGCCAAGCCGCCAACCTCCGCTGGGGGACCTTTGGGAGGGCGCGCGGCGCATCAGCCACTCTC